>JAOZGP010000040.1 GCA_027491735.1 Thermoproteota archaeon
ACTCCCTTCAGCCGTCCCCGCTTCGGCTTGAGGTCTCGCACATCTGAAGGGCACAACACGCTAAGAACTCAGTTAAGATCCCGAAAGAGGCCGTGACGATGCCACATCATCCGTGAATTAGCTCCTCCAGAATCGTTTTCATTATGATTATGGAAATCTCTCTGTTTCAAGTAGATTACACGAGAGAACAAATATCCTCGAGATCTTTTCTGGGTCTTGGCTTTACTTCTTCCTTAGGATATCCAACTGGCACCACAGCAATGAGTTTACATCCATCAGGAGGATTCAGGAGCCTGTTGATCTTATCCTCCATGAAGTTCACGACGCCTATCCAGCACGTTCCGAGACCCATTGCCGCCGCGGCCACCATCATGTTCTCTACAGCAGCTGCTACACTCTCCACCCCCCACAAGAACTCCACATCAGAGAATTCTTCCTTGAGTCCCCTTCTTCTCTCGTCCAAGTAGGCCACTACATAAACAGGAGCGAGATATAGTCCCTCATCGAACTTCCTCAAGAGCTTCTTCACCTGCTCCCTTTTGAGCTCCTTCTTCCTAGCTCTTTCGTAGTAGAACAGGTGAGCATCCCTTATGATCTCCCAGATCCGCTTAACGACGTCACCTCTCTTAACAACAATAAAAAACCATTGTTCCAGTCCCATAGCGTTGGGAGCTCTGATGGCTGCCTCCAAAACTCTCCTTAATCTGCCTTCCTCCACAGGCTTGTCCTCAAAGAGTCTCACACTACATCTACGAAATATGCCCTCCATGGGTTCACCTTCACTAGGTGAACAACCCTTTCCTAAAAATCAGCCGTTCAAAACAGCAAGGCCTTTGACGTGAGCTGTTCCTGAGAGGTAGGAACATGATGCGTTCTCCTGATTCGATGGAGAAAATTGGCTGAGCTCATCTCTCCCGAGAAAGAAAGATCTCCACGAGTCCTATAAGCTCCTCAACAGGTTCGGGAGAGAAATCTATCCTCAGATCCATGATCCTGTCGTAGCTCCTTCCATACTCCGTGGGACCCACAACCAAGATGGCAGCAGCTCTGTCTCCTCTTGCATCTCCCCCTGCTTTTTGACCGGCCTTGAGGGATGAAAGAAGCCGCCACACAAGATCGCCTCCGCTCTCCAGAAAAGTCTCAACAATTCTGTCTATGACCTCTCTAGAGGACAGCAGGTTTCCTAAAGCCACGTATGAACCCTCTCTGTAGCTCCAACCGACTTCTCCAGGAAGTTCAGATCCGCAGTGGATAGCCACCTCTCCATAGGCGGATATCACCCCGACCTGTCTTACCTCAGGAGATCTATCCATACTCAACGCCTCGTCCAGGGCTTCCTGTGGGCTTCTGTCCTTCTCCATGAGATTGAGTATCACGGGGCCGAGCGATGGGTTTGTGTATCCCTGAGTTATCACTCCTCCCACCTTGTACTTGCACCAGAGAACCCTGGATCCCACTGCTATGCTTCCAGAAGCAGTCACACCCCCTATGTACGTCCCCTCGACTGCTATCATGCTGTAGGTCATCGGAGGATCAGTGAACACCGGGACCTGAAACAACTTAACCGTTTGGGTTAATGGGATCAGGAGTTCTGCCTGCTTGTGGAGAGCGTTATCCCTTATCAGGTAGACCTTCTATGAGAGCTTCATCTCGATGGAGGTCACTAAATAGGCCATTCTTCCATGCGGTAGGCTATATCCCAGGAACATGTACTCGTATTTGCTTGCTGTTACGAATATTCCTCTGAGTCTTTCGTAGCCTCCTTGATTTCCCATATCGAACTATTTTCCGAACATCTCATCAGGAACATCACGCAGTCCATCTCCCTCATGAGCTCCTCCACTAGAATCCTCTCCCTGCGACTTATCCCACTTCCCCTGTCTTCTGCTAGGGTTGATCCATAGTATGCGTTTCCCAAGAAGGTGCTGCTTTTTCTTACACAGTTCAGTATGTCCTCCAAAGGGCCTGCCTGCAGGTAGATCGAAAGGTCGTTCATAACAAGCACCGGAGTGGGTTTCTCCAAATATGTCAGGAGAAAGGGTCTTATCGCTTCCAAATTATACCTGGCTAGCCTCAGGACCTCTTTGGCATCTCTGCCCTCTAGACGAGGAGCTCTCAGGGACTTAGGCCTCAAGTACCTCACCTGATCTGGTATGTTCATGTAGCGGGCGAGTGAGAGCCCCACACCTTTCCTCTCAGGTCCCATATCTATCACAGTCACTCCTTCTCGGGGAAGGAGAGCGTAGAGTATCTCAACCGTGTGTCTAGTTTTTCCAGATCCCACATCTCCAGCTATTAGCGTCCTCTTTCCGAAAAACCTACTAACTAAACGTTCTCCAGGTAATCCCAATTTTTCTCAACCCCAGAAGGGCGAGATAACCCATTACACACCCTGGCACCGAGCTGATGGCCCAGCTCCCCCATATCGGTATGAGGGCCCACATCATCTCCTTGTGACCAAGGATTGGAGCGAACACACAGACGGAGATTGTTCCTCCTATCAGGACGGTGCCCAGGGGTTCAAATAGAGCAGCAATCTCGACATTCCTTCGGTTAAGCCTTCTCAGGAGCCAAGCCACACTCCCAACGACGACAGCTCCAGGTATCCCGCCGGGGTACGCGTATACGGTCCCGACCCCCAGACTCATCCTGATCGTCCCCACTATCACGGCTATAAGGGAGGCCCACCAAGGCCCGAGTAGGACACCAGCTATCGCGTTTATCATGTGCTGCGCTGGATACGCCTTCGATGCCAGGAAAGGAAACCAGAGATAGGGGGATATGATCACGCCCAGAGCTGAGAGGAGCCCAGCTGTGGCTACCTTCTTTGTTGTGACCGTCCTCTCAGTAGCTGTCATCCAATCACCTCTGTGAGCTTCTTCACAATCTTCGCAAGCTCAACGGAGTCCTTCCCCAGCAGGACTATCATAGGCTCCTTCCCCCAATCCCCCCTGTGGTAGATGACGTCAGGAACTCTCCCCACTCTTTTTATTGCTTGTTCAACCCCCCAGGGTACCGATGCTCCTTCGCGCTCCTTGATCCTTGGGGGTTCCTTCCTTCTATCGTAGTGTGAGATTGCAAGCCCCATTCTCCTCAGCTCAGCGAGGATCTCCTCGTCAAATGCTATGTTCAAGGCGGCCCTCACCTCCGCATTGTATCTCCTGGCTGCAAGTATGTACCTGGCTAGGTGTGAGCTAGCACCGAATTCTGGTGGAGAGGATGCCCTTATCCTATTCCCAACTCTTCTAAGCCTCCCGGGAATAGCAACAATGTCTATAACGTCTACGGCATAGGGTAACGACATTGCCACATTGATTCCAACCTCGGGCGCGATCTTCTCAGCATTATCCAGTGACTCGAGCAACTCAACCGCTTCCTCGACCCTCTTCCACGTGTGATATCTTTCAGAGTCGTTGTAGAGTCTGGCCATAGGGTTCAGAGGGCCATGCCCAGATCCCACAGGGATGCCGAACTTTATAGCATGCGTGACCAGCTTCTTGGCCACCTTAAATGCCTCCTCCACGGAGGACCCCTTAGCCAGCTCAGCTGCTATGGCTGCCGAGAACGAACATCCCGTGCCGTGAGTGCACTTCGATCGCATTCTCGGTGCTGATAGCTTCAGGTACCTTCCGTTGTGATACAACACGTCCACGGATTCGGTCTCCCTCAGATGTCCGCCCTTAACTATGACGGCCGCGGGACCCATATCAGCTATGAGCCTCGCTGCTCTCTCCGCATCCTTCAAGCTCCCTATCCTGACGCCTGCAAGAACCTCCGCCTCCCGCGCATTCGGTGTAACCACTTCGGCCATTGGCAGGAGGACCTTGATCAGCGTGTCCTTGGCATCGGATCTCAGAAGGGGAGCGCCGCTCTTCGCTATCATGACGGGGTCCACGACCAAGGGGATCTGATGTTCCCTCACCTTCTCAGCCACAGCTTCTATTATCTCGGCGGTGTGGAGCATCCCTGTCTTTGCTGCATCAACGCCGATGTCCTCCACAACCGCATCTATCTGCGCTTTCACGACATCGATGCTTACGTCCTGAATTGCCGTAACCTCTCTGGTGTTCTGAGCTGTTATCGAGGTTAAAGCTACAGTTCCATGAACTCCTAAAGACGCAAAGGTCTTTAGATCAGCTTGTATTCCAGCTCCTCCACCGGAATCGCTGCCCGCTATCGTCATGGCTACGGGGACCTTGGAGAACACGTCTAACCAGACCATCTCTCCCACCTTCTCAACAAGTATTGAAGCAGAGCGGACATCAGGAAGGAAGGCAGACTGGCTCCCACGTCGGGGAAGTGTGTGGCTATAGCGAAATAAGTTGTAAGCCCGACAATCCAGGAGATGATCGATCTGGGAACTATCCTCGGAGCTCCCTCGTAGAACTCCTCCACATCCACCCTTCCCCTTCTCACCAAGAAGTACTCGGAGAGCATCACTCCGAAGAGAGGAACGAAACTAGCTCCTATGAGCAGTAGAAACCACTCATACTTGGACAAGGGTAGAAAGTAAGCTAGCACAGCCGATAGAATGGATATTAGGACTATCAGCTTCCACTGTCGCGCCTTGGGGAAGGCGTTCTGAATGGAAAGAGCACAGGAGTAGACATCAGCAAAGGCGTTGTCTGTCTCATCCACTAATATGAAAAGGAGAGCCATCCAGCCGAAGTAAAGGGAGAGTATGGAGGCAGCAATGAACCCCCGACCGGACATCAGAGCTAAAGCTGCTCCCAGAGAGTAGAACCATGCGTTAGCCAGGGCATATCCCAACATCGTGGAGAGCGTACAGGACCAAACCTTCGAGCTGAACCTGTTATAATCGCTGACCAGGGGCATCCAGGAGATAGGCATGGCTATCACTAGATCTAGGGCGAGAGTCCAAGGGAGACCTCCTCTTCCTCCGGAGATTGCCCACTTAGGAGTTGTTATGACCATATAGGTTATCCAGGCTGTTGATGCATAGACAAGCCATATGGCGAACTTCTCGAGCCACTGCCTCACCACGGTGAGAGGCCCTCCCACAGCCAAGAGCATAATCACAACGGTGAACAGGACGAGGAAAAGTAGCTCACAGCCGCCGCCCAGAATGAGGGACGATGCATCCGCCATGATTTTAAGTTCAAAGGCCGTCCATCCCACCAGCTGTATTACGTTTAGGATCGTTGCGATATAAGATCCCGCGAAGCCGAGGATAGGCCTGAGGGAGACCATGGTGGGAACTCCATGCCTCGCCCCAATCACCCCCGCTGACGCTAAGAGCGCGCTGCCTGCAATAGATCCCACAAGAGACACTAAGATCGCCTGATCAACTGTTAGAGCTGGAGCCATCAAAGCTCCGGCCTGTAGAACCAGAATGCCAACACCTAAACTCGACCAGAGGACAAACAAATCTATACCTCTTAGGATCCTGGCACTCTTGGGTACGGGCTCTATCCCCCACTCTGGAGGTCTTCTGATCTTCCATCTTGGCCCTGACATCGTATCCCTCCAGCGGGCGCTGGAGGGGCTGGCCAGCATAAGGAGGTGCGGGCACACTCCCTACGCCGGCATTACCCGGATCAGGTTCAAGGGGTCGGCGGCAGGCTAGCCGCCCTCTCAGCCGGGTTCCCCCAGCTCCCCTGGCGCCCGCTGATCTTCAACATCAGTAGATTCTGATAAGTTTTATCCTTGCGCTTCAGCCAACCATCCTCCTCGAATTTAAAAGCCCTCGTACATATACGAGCACACAGCAGTTGAAGAGGAGCTCTACGCAGTTAAGCAAACAGGTGAGATATTTGAAGCTCATCCAAAGCAGTCCAAAAACGGGAACAGAGGAGAGATCAGATCATAAGGATGCCCAGATCACCAAAAAGTTTTTCATGGTGCAGTGAGTTGTTGGACCATCCCATGCCCGGATACAGGACGCATCTGCTCACCAGCCTGACCTTGGCGACGGTTTCTGCTCCGCTGACCTCCAAGTATCTCCGACTTGACCCATTAAACTTTCTCCTCTTCATACTTCTCGCAGGAATAGGTTCCTTGGCGCCAGATCTTGATCATCCAAAATCTAAAGCCCACAGATTTATCATGAAGCTGGCCTTGATCGTTGTTCCCATATCAGCAGTGCTGATCCTAGAAGGAATCTGTCCGGTAGACAACGTCCTCGTTCCATGCTTCATCCTAGCCCTGATCTCCATACCCAACTTGTTCAAACACAGGGGGCTTTGGCACTTTCCTTTAGGCCTCCTGCTAGCAGTTCCCTTGTACTTCTTCCTTGAGACTGGTGGGCTTGCGGCCTCTGCTGGCTACACTCTCGGGTATATCAGTCACCTGTTCCTCGATCACCTCGAGGCATAGAGGAATGAGATAAGGTATTTCGATGGAGGTTTGGGGACGAAAGGAGGAGGATACCAGCCCTTCACAGATATATGTCCATCGAGGAGTGAGAATCGCACTAAAGTATGAGGGGTGTCCTTCGTCGATGTATATTAGATCTTAACAAATGCGGATACTATATCACCCCAATCCGCTTGAGGAGTAGGTGAATCGCTATGGCTCTCCAGACAGTTAATATAACGCTCATCATCCACTTAAAGTTGCTGTTCAGGTCTTTCCTTAACTCACTTATCTCCCTCCTTAGATAGCCTATGTCGCCCTTCAGCTCCTTCCTCAAGGCTTCTATGTCGTTCTTGCTTGCTGAATTCCTTAGCGCGGTATTTATCATAGCCAACCTGGCGTCAGGCTCAGCTACAAGCAGCCCAGCTAACCTCTTCTTAGCTGAAGCGTCCTTCTCAAACAGGTCAAACCACGTCGCCAGCCGTCAAGCTCGCATACATTCTAAGCTGGCAAGAATATAAGGAGTTATCACGAGCTAAAGTAATGAAATAACTGGATCGGTGAGCTTGGGCCATCCTTGTCCCGTCTCTTCCTCTTAGCTTGGGGATGTAGTCAAATAGAAGGGCATGTGAGTTGGGGGAGAGCATTGCAGCATTATCGCTAAGGTGAAACTGGGTGACAGGAGCGACTCGTAATGCTGCATGTATGACACATGACACCTCCGGAACGTCAAGATTTTATAAAAATCTACCGCGAGAAGGCCACCACTCGAAAGCGGTGGATGAGCTGCTGTTAAACTTAAATGTCCTGAAGCGTTTTTAAGTAAGTGACAGGCTCCTCAGCTTCACACCGGGTGGCGGTCCGTGACCACTTAAGCCTGGTGAACAACTCAAACCCAGGTGTGTGAGGGGCCGTTGTAAGACTGTGGTTCATAGGTGGACGTCCCAAATCTCTGGGCGATGAGGATAGCTCCACAGACGGATTTGTGAAGAGATTTCCCACTCCTGAGCCCTTAAATTTCTATCCCGTGGAATGTTGATTCAAATTCGGTGTGTGAGGTGGTTTTTTGGACGATGTGGAGAAAGCCAGAGTGGTTCAGTTGATCCTTAGGGGAAGGACAAAGGAGGCCATGCGGCTGGTTTGTGAGAGCTTCGGAAAGCAACCTCCAAAGATGAAAGTCGGCCGAGTGAAGGGTCAGGGGAGGGCTTTGGCCGTGTATCTCCCTCGGAGATCAACAATCTACTTCTCAGATGGATCTCTGACCAGGAACCCTTTCGTGGTCCTACACGAGCTCTACCACCACATAAGGTTCCTCGCTGAGAAGCATAGAGGGACTGAAAAGCACGCCAACAAGTTCGCCATGGAGTTCATAAGAGCCTTCAGTAAACTATCGAGAAGTCCTCAAACTCCCGAGTAACCCTCTCCCATCTGACCTCCACTCTGTCCACCCTGGCGAGAGGTGGACCCCTGTGAGCCCATCTTATCAATTCATCCACTCTGTCCTTCGGTCCCTCCACCACAGCCTCGACGCTTCCATCTGGGAGGTTTCTCACCCACCCTGTGAGGCCCAGCTCAGTGGCACGCCTTCTCATGGAGGATCTGAAGAAGACCCCCTGAACTCTTCCATAGATCCTGAGGTGAGCCCTGACGCGGT
This sequence comes from Thermoproteota archaeon, assembly GCA_027491735.1. GTDB lineage: Archaea > Korarchaeota > Korarchaeia > Korarchaeales > Korarchaeaceae > Methanodesulfokora. The sequence continues at coordinate 7,970 of JAOZGP010000040.1, forward strand.
CCTCCACTTTCCCCCCTGAATGCATTGCATAAGATGCTATAAAGATTCTGCGGTGAGATTGACGAGTGGCCTCAGAGGCTGGCCAGGGCTATGCCGGCCAGTATCAGCAGGGCTCCGAGGATCCCCTGTAAAGACAACCTCTCTCCCAAGATCGCTGCAGATGACACAGCAGCGACGACAGGTTCCACAAGGTATGCAATTGCTGCTACATCGGGAGGGATGTATTTCTGACCTTCCGCCTGTGCCCACAGGCCGAACACCGTCCCAAAGACTGCTGTGTAGACGACAGCCCCTGCACTGACTATCGAAAACTTAGGGATGCCACCCAAGGTCGCCAGGGGAGCACTTCCGGCGGCCATGACCACGGATTGAGCGAAGGCTATCGACGTGGGGTCGCTCTCCCTGGTGCACATGGTCACCAGCACTATCTGAACAGCCCACAGAAAGGCAGATATAAGCGTCAACAGATCCCCGAGGTTGAGGCTCGCAGTCAGGTCGGTGAGGAGGGCCAGACCAATCATGCCCAGTCCCAGCGAGGCGAGGTCCTTTGTGGAGGGTTTGCTTCTCAGGAGAAGGAGTGCCACCACGGGGGTGAAAACGGCGTACATCCCGGTTATAAACCCGGAGTTTGTGGCTGTCGTGAACTCCATCCCTCCCACCTGCAGGGCTAGTGCTGCTAAGGATACAAAACCTGTTAGGACGCTCAATCCCGTCAGCTTCGGCCTCGATATGGCTATCAGCACAGGAAGGGCAAGCAAGAACCTCATGAATATGAACTGAAATACGGACAGGTCGTTCAGAGCCAACTTTATGGCAGGGAAGGTTAGCCCCCATACGATTCCGGAGGCCACGAGCAGGACTTTACCTCTAGCTGACAGCTGAACACCCCTTCCGACGAGGAACGCTCCCTTTGATCAGGCGGGATGTCCGCAGTATTTCCCAGTCCTTATGTACACCACACCCTCAGCGATCATTACGGCGTGATCGGCCATTCTCTCGAGGTACCTAAGTATCAGGGTTATCGCCACAGCGCAGAGAGGAGACTTCTCCCCCCCACCGACAACTCTCTTGACATAGTTGTCGTAGGATCTGTCCACCAGATCATCCATTTCTATGACCCTCTTGGCCATATCTACGTCCATGTCCTCCATGGCTTTGAGAGCTAGGGAGACCATCTCCTTGGTTATCTCCCAGGTTCTGAGGGCGATCCCAAGGGCACAGCTCTCTATGCTTCCAAAACTCTCTATAACCTCCGAGATGTCCTCCGAGTACCTCCCCAATCTGACCAAGCCGTAGGACACCTCTAGAATGGATGCTATAGTCCTCAGGTCTGATGCCATCGGCTGGAACCTGGCGATCAGAGCTATTGCCTCCCTCCTTATCTCCTCATGCCTCTTTATGAGCTCCCTTGACAGGTGCTTCACCTCATCCATAGAGCTTTTTGGATCCTCCTTCCCAGCGAATGAGGCCAAACAGTGATTAGCAGCCTCTAAAGCCAGCTCACTGGCTGAATAAAGCCTACAGAGGAGCTTCTTAATCTCCTGCCTAAGGAGACTGGCTGTCATGAGATCATCCTCTTGGCGAATCACCTCAACAGGCGAACTTCAAGCTTAAGAATATTTAGGGGTTCGGGGGACATCATCACTCGTAGACGAACATCTCCTGGGCATCATCTCCTTTAGATCCGCCCCTCTCGGGGAACCCAAGGCGCCCACATCCGAAGATTGAGGGCTGCGGGTTGATCGTCGACAGGGACGAAGCTGCAGCCCTCACAACGCATGAGTCTGCCCTCCAGGCCACCACTTCGAGACCTGGAGAGCACCCCTGCGTAGCTCACCACAACCCGTTCCTCGCCCAGACCGAGTATTCTCTCATCTCCGGCTCTGGAACCCCCTCTTGCTCACCTCGAGGAGGAGATTCTTGCTTCTAGCTATCTCCCAGACCTCATACCCTTTCTCCACCAACTTTTCAGATGTCCTCCTTTCTATCCCCCTACTAGCCCCAGAGATGGCTACTTTCATCTCATCAGACACCTTTCTGTGGGTTCAACAGGTTGAAGAACCACCTCAGAACCTCTAGGGATATGATCCCGTAGGCTTTGCTGAGTGCTCTCGCCTCTATCTCTGATACGTACTCCTCAGTAAACTCTGGGCTCAGTGAGATGAGGGAGTCGACCATATCTATGGTGAAGGGAAGACCTGTGGTCTTGTTGAAGAAATTCTTCTGACCAAGCCAGAGTTTAAGTCTGTCGATCGGTATCGAGGAGGGGTACTCCACTTCGCAGGTGGGGGCCTCGGGAAACTTCCTCACCTGAAGCCTTCTCAGCTTTTTAACCAAACTCTCGTCCATCCCCAGAACTCTATAAGGTTCGTAGGCCCTCTCTCTAGCTACTTCAAGAGGAGTTTCAGGCCATATCCCTCTGTGGGCCATATAGGCCAGCTGAGTGTACACGTAGACAGGATCGTCTCCTGTTATCCTCTCATATCTCAGGATCGTGTTCGACGGCATGATCATAGAGAGAAGAAGCTTGTCTATTATCGTCACAGGACTGTCGATCCTCCCCACGAGATCTTTGTTCCTCAGAGCTAGCCACCCTCCGATGGCCCTTGTGTGGCTCCTCTTTATCACTCCCATGACCCTCTCGCTCTCCACCAGCCTGTTAGTCAGCTGACACGTCTCCTCAAATAGAGTCCCCTCCCTCTCTCCAAAGAACCCCTGCTTTCTCATCCTCAGAGCTGAATAGATGAAACCATAGAAGCTCCCGTCTATCATCAGAAAACCGTCTTCCAGTCGGTTGAGCACCTCAACAGCAGCCTTTCTTTCAGCATAGATTGATAGGAGGTTGAAGAAGTACTTGCTGACCTCTTGCGAGAACGCCTGCTTTCTCTTGAACTGACCAGCTTCGTAACCCTCATATATCCTCTTCATGCCCTCCAGGATCACAACTCCAACGGAGAAGACGCCGTACCTAACCCCAAGCCTCTCGCTCAATCTAGGAGATCTGGAGCCATCGATTGCAGCAACCCGGAACACCCGGTCGTGCTCGCTAAGATCCTCCACGAGGGGAACTATTTTCCTCTTTAGCTCTAAAACGGTTCTTTGAAGCCTCTCCACAACATTAACTATCCTACCAGCCTCCTTCTCTGCTTCTTCGAAGAACTTATACTGAAGGTCATGTGGTAGCTTCAGCCACTCCACCTCGTCATCGGCTCCGCTCATCACTACACCTCAAATGTTATCAGGAGAGGTATCGGGCTTGGGTTCATGACGCCGGCGAAGTAGAACCTTCCATCCTCAAGGTTGAGAAGGTATTCCGGAGTTATTCCATAAGGACCGAGCCACTCCTTTGCACCTCCCTCTCCGGCGGCGTCCAGAGGATGTAACCTCCCATAGAAATTGGTGTTAAGGTTTCTCCTCACAGCAGCGTTCACTCCTATCTCTCCAGAGATTCCTTGAGCTATGAGCGTCAGGTTCAGGTTGTGCTTTCTACCCAGAGCGGCCAAGTTCTTTACAGCGTTTGTGACCTCAATCTGAAGTCCCTCCGGTCGAAACGGTGTGTACTGGGGGGCCTCGTCTATTATCAGGACCATGCTCAGGTCATGTCCCGAGCTCATCCTGTCCATGAGCTCCTTGGTCAACGTTATAAAGAAGCTCAGCTTGGCGTTGCTCGAGAACTCGGACATATCCACCACGGTGACTCTTGGTCCATTCAGCAGAGAGGAGATTCTTCTTGTTCCCATGACCTGGCGGAGGTGATGGGTTTCAGCTTCCTGAAGATCCTATCGGAGGCCCTCTCGGCATTGGACCTCCATCTCTTATCTACCTGATCGATGTACTGGCGTATATACCTCTGGATCTCCTCGTAGAGCTCATCGCACGTGTGCACTCGGTTGAGCAGATCATGCCAGGAGCATACCAGCTGATCAAAGACGTCCTGCATGGAAGCGTTCCCCGCGAACTTGTCCGTTATTCCGCTCAAGTACTTCAGGATGGATATCTCGTCCTGAGCCACCTCTGAGATTGGGACGACATCCTCATAGTACGGGACGTAATCACTCCCGCTCCAGTCCAGCACTAGAACCCTCAGCCCACATCTTATGTAGAACGGAATGAGAACATACCTCGTGAACCAGGACTTCCCCGTGCCAGTTGCTCCGAAGACTCCCACATGATAGGGCACGTAAAACTTATCCGCTGGAACCCTCCAGGTCGGATGCCCGTCCAGATGGGCATCTAGCCACTCCAGCTGCTTTGCTGATGGAGCTATATATCTTTCGAGAGGATTCTCATCGTCGTCGAACAGGTAGACAGGGGACCTCGGGGCTATTATTTTCCTGTTTGGTCTTATCCTTATAGCACCTTCTCTCTCCTCCACTTCTCCTATCAGGGATATCTGAAAGGAGAAGACCTCCCTCGAGCTTGAAGGCTCCCCTCCATACTTCATGTAGGCTATGTCCGGTCTGTATCTGGAGAGGTTAAGCAGCTCGTTCCTACCCAAACCCCTCCTCAATACCCCTACGACCTTACCGATCTTTCCTCCTTCTCCCCCGTTCTCTATCAGAACGAGACTTTCTGAGGAGACCTCAGACTCCATGTCCTTGAGCAACACAGCGGTCGCTGATGTATCCGTTGCTCCGTCGGCAATCCTACCTATCAACCTCAAGTCCATCCCCAAAACACCGGTATGCGAAGAGATAAAAACATGAGATGTGATCTCGCACCCTACGATCACGACAGACGTGGATCATTACTACGGATCGTGCTCCACGGCAGTTCGATTATCTCGTGATCCCACTCTTCTATCTTACAGGACAAGTCCCGGCCTTTGTAGGAGATGGATCATCTCTCGATCCTTCGGATCTTCATCACGTCAGCTCTCGTTATTATCCCGATGACTTCTCCCTTCCTGCTTACAATCAAAGACGGGAATCTCTCCAGCATGGGGAGCACCAGGTTCACGGAGGTGTTCTCCCCTATCATCGGGGGAGGATCCGACATGACGTCGCCTATCCTCCGCCTGAGGAATCCCTTCGGATCTGAGCTCACGATCCTCACTAGATCCCTCTCTGTGAAGTTTCCAACAAGTCTCTCACCTTGGAGGACGGGTACTTGGCTTATTCCATACTTCTCAAAGAGCTCTACTGCTCTCTCGACCCGATCATCAGACTTCACTGATATTACAGGAGAGGTCATTATGTCGGATGCTCTGCCACCGGATCTCATCAGATTGAAAAGGGCCTCAGAGATCGCTCTAAGTTTCGAGTAAGACGGATCGACTTGACCATTCTCAATTTTTGCTATGAAGGATTGACTGACTCCAGACAGCCGAGCAAGCTTTCTTTGCGTTATGCCAAGGTTGAGCCTGATCCTCCTTATATCCTCCGGCTCTATTATCATCAGGTCCCTACCTCACTCCTTCTATATATTCCTTTTGGAATCAGATAATAGCAAGGATTTTATTCCGATAATACGGCTTGTGGTATGCGTTTGACACTTGTCGGGATACATTCCAGGCCTGATTATCTGATAAAGGCTTCTAGAGACTTAGATAGGGGAAGAGTTGGTGAGAAGGAGTTTCTGAACCTTCTAAGAATATCTGAAAGTGAGATAATTGAACTTCAGAGTTCTCTAGGTTTTGAACCGGTCATAGACGGAATGTTCAGGTGGCAGGACATATTCAGACCGCTGACCAGAACGATATCGGGATTGTCAGCTGGTCCACTGAGCAGGTTCTTCGACAACAACACCTTCTTCAGAAGGCCGGTAGTCGGCTCCAAGTTGGAATATGTTGGTGGAATGGAAGATTACTTCAGGGGTGAGAAGCTCATCCTCCCAGGACCGTATACATTTCTGAGATCTTGTGAGGACAGGAACTACAGGTCGAAGAGAGAGCTCATCAAGGACTACGTTCATTGCCTTGAGGAGATCACTGATGATCTAAAGCCCACCGAGGTCCAGATAAATGAGCCCTGGTTGGTCTACAAGTACAGAAGGACGAATCCCGATGATGAGGATCTCCGTGCGGTCGCTGAGTGCTCGGAAACCCTCCGTGCATCGATACACCTGTACTTCGGTGATTGTTCATCAGTCGCTGAATCCCTCTCCAGGCTGGGGGTGAAAGTCATAGGTGTAGATCTGATCGAAACACAACCGGAGGGCCTGAAAGGAATCGATTCAGACCTCATCCTCGGAATTGTGGACTCAAGGAACACGCTTATGGAGAATGAAAAATCCCTTTTGGAGCTGATAGAGCCATTTGAAGGAGTTTACGCCATCTCCCCAAACTGTGATCTCGAATTTCTCCCCTACAATCGTGCTTTGCGTAAGATGGAGCTTCTATCACGATTAAGAGGTGAGGTCTCATGATCACACAGGAGATAGGGAGCCTCGCCAAACCCAATTGGAGGGTCAAGTTTATTCGAGGGGAGAGCCTCTTAGAGAGTGATCTGGGAGAACTGAGATACTGGGATGAGGTGCTGGGACTTAAGTTTGACTTAAGCCTCCTCAAGAAGAGAGGAGAGGGGAGTATAAGGAAAGCAGTTGAACACTCAGCTCTGCAGGCTATAAGGCTTCTGGAGAAGGCTGGACTCGATGTTGTGTTTGACGGTGAACAGTTCAGGACGGAGATGTATGAGTACCCCTTGAAGCATGTTAAGGGGTTCGAGTTCGTCGGACTTGTCAGAAGCTTCGACAACAAGTACTACAGAAAGGCGGCCTGCGTCAACGTCCCGGAGTTGAGAGAACCGTATCATCTCGAGGAGTTTCTGTTCGTCAAGAGGCACACCAGGAGAAAGATCAAGATCCCAATAACGGGACCATATACGCTGGCCGAGTGGTCCTTCAACGAGTATTACGTCGAGAAGCATGGAAGGGGATATGATGCCAAGCGCGAGTTCGTTCTGGATATAGCTAAGAACGTGATCAGGCCCAATCTCGAGACCTTGATAGAGGAAGGTGCAGAGATCATACAGATAGATGAGCCTGCCCTGACCACGAAGCCGGATGAAATCCCCATATTCGTTGAGGCCTTCAATGACATGATCTCTGGACTTGAGTGCAAGTTCAATGTACACATATGTTACAGCGATTACTCCGTGCTGTTCCCCGACATACTGGAGTTGAAAAACTGCAACCAGCTGGCCCTGGAGTTTGCGAACAGAGATGATGAGAGGAGAAGCGGTTATGATCTCCTTAAAACCCTCAGGGATTATTCCTATGAATGGGAACTTGGTTTGGGTGTTGTGGATGTACATACTGATTTCATAGAGCCACCGGAACTCATCAGAGACAGGATATTGTATGCCACTAAGTTCTTGGATCCGAGGAAGATCGTTGTGAACCCGGACTGTGGCCTCAGAACTAGAACATGGGATGTGGCGTTTGCTAAGCTCAGGAACATGGTCAAAGGAACCAGGATGGCTGAGGAGGTGTTGAGGTTTGCTTGAGAAGGTCCTTGATGAGAGAAAGGTGGTCACAGTAGAGGTCATTCCTCCAAAGGGACCAAATCTTCTTGAGTTTCTGAATAAGATATCCAACTATAGGACCGTTTTCGATGGATTCAACGTGCCAGAGCTTGTCATGAGAAGGGACAGCGATGCATGGATCAATACCTTCTATGTGGCTGTGAGGATGAGGGAGAGGGGAGTTTTGGCCATTCCTCACATAACCTGTAGGGAGCACACGAGGAGGAGCGCTGTATCCCATGTGTTGATGGGAATCAGCGGAGGGGTGGACGACGTCCTGGTCGTCAGGGGGGACAGCCTGGGCACCCACTCCAGAGAGGTGTTCGAGCTCGACACCATTGGGATGATAGATCTCGTGATCTCGACCTACCTCAGGTTCTCCGGTAGGAGACCCACAGTCCTTGTGGCTGCTGATCCTAACACTCCTAACCTGGACGATGAGATAAGTAGAACTCTCAAAAAAATTGAGGCTGGTGGAAAGATCGTTCAGACTCAGCCTGTGTTCGATCTGAACAGGTTTGAAAAGTTCCTGAAGGAAGTTAAAGGAGAACATCCAGAAGTTAGGGTGTTGGGCGGAGTTCTTCTGCTCGTCAGTTCGAGAACAGTCGAGAGACTTAAAAGAACTGTGGGCCTACCGATTCCGGAGAAGATCGCCGTCAGGTTAAGCTCGAGTGAGGATCCTGTCTCAGAGGGCATTCATATCGCCAAGGATCTCGGCTCATCGATAATCGATATCTGCGATGGAGTTCATGTGTTCTCCATGGGCAGGCTTGAAGCCGCTGCTGAGGTGGCTGAGGGGATCAGAGGTCTATCTCGGTAAGGATGAATCGCCGTACCACCTTCTGCTTACCCTGAATCTGTAGTACCTTCTCCTTTTGCCCTCACATACGGATCCGGCCACCATCTCTCCGAGCTTTATGGGATCATACCCGGACAAGTCCTCACCTGTACATCAGGACGATGTCGCCCATCCTCAGGCCGAGGGAGTTGGCTACCACGGGGCACTTGACCATGAGCAGGTAGAATATCCCCCGAAACTCGCTCAAGCTTTCATAGTTCCCTTGACCTTTAGATATAACCAAATCATGCTCCCTTATCCATCCGAGAACCTCTTCGGAGTTCCTCTTAGGACCCGTCCCCGGTTCTCCGTTGCTAACTGTCCTGAAGCTCACCCCTGGAAGTTCATCAAGCCCCACATGCCTCACGTCCTCCATGGTGGCGTCGTTTATCATGGGCCCTCCCTTTACGACAAATGTGACCTCGAGATTCCTTCGTTCCAGGAGAACCTCCAGGAGCAGTTTGTCAAACGCTATCTCTCCTGCATTGTCAGCGAAGTACAGAAGAGATGACGCCTCATCAAGTCTTCTCCTCAGGAGATCGTAGTGGTCTACTGTGAGCTCAGATCTCAGAACCATGTCCAACGTCTCCTCGAGGTCGTATGAGGAGAGAGCTCCGAAATCCATTATGTTTCCAGCTATCGCCATCTTGACAGCGGCCTTCAAAGGATCCTTGCTCTTCTCTATGATCTCTCTGCAACAGGAGAGTAGCGACATCGCGTGGTCGTTGCTCTTTCTCTTGACCTCAGCGTAGGGATCTCCTCCTGCGAACTTCCTTATGATCCTCTGCACCCCGTAATCTAACTCGGGAGGTGTGACGTTCCAGTCGACGGACAGGAGGAACCTCATCACCTCTCTGAGAGCCTCCTTTACGACTGACTCATCCGCTGAGATGAACCTCAAGGCCTGAACAGTCTGCCTCTGGAGACATGGTATGCACTCAGCCCTCAGCTTCATAGGAGAAGGATGGTGATTGTGATAATAACGATTACGCTCACGGTGCGAGGAACACTGGATGATCAATGGCATGCCGATGGACCATCGGCATCAGGGCACAGTCCGTCGCCGAGAAGTTAATATTGAAGATCGAGCCTGCTTCATTTGTGAAGTTGATCTTCGGTCCGGTTCCATCCAGGAGATTGGGCAGGTCTCTAGGAGTGAACAACATACCTCCCAAGCACTGCACGTACTCATGCGTCTACTGCCAGGTTGGAAGGACTGCCAGGCAGGAAGTCGTGAGGAAGAAGTTCTACGAAATGGAGGACCTGGTACAGGAGGCCACGATCGCTGCCGAGAGATCTAAGCCAGACTACATAACATTCGTTCCGGATGGAGAGCCCACTCTCGACATAAACCTCGGAGCCGAGGCCAGGGAGATCAAGAGAAGAATTTCGTTCAAATTGGCGGTGATAACAAATTCGTCCCTTCTCTGGAGAGAAGATGTGCGACGAGATCTGGAGGCCTTCGATCTCATCTCCCTGAAAATCGACTCCATGACCGAGAGAATCTGGAGAAGGATTAACAGACCTCATCCAAGCTTGAGCCTTGAGAGGATCCTCGATGGAATGAGGCACCTGTTCGACAGGCTCGGAGGTGAGAGGATAATAACAGAGACAATGATTGTTGACAAAGTTAACACCGAGGAGGATGAGATTGAGAGGATAGCTGAGTTCCTGGCGGAACTCTCCCCCAGGACTGCTTACCTGAGCGTACCTGTGAGACCCCCGGCCGAGAGATGGGTCCTTCCTCCCAGCGAGGAATTCCTCCTCAAAGCCCGTGAGGTCCTGTCGGAGAAAGGACTCAGGGTTGAGCTCCTAACCAGACCGGAGGGCTCAGGATTAGAGCCTGGAGATGATCCCAGAGAGCAGATTCTTGGAATAGCAGCAGTCCATCCGCTCAGAATGGATTACGCCCTCGAGCTTCTGGCCAAGATGGGGTGTGGGCGGGAGCTCGTAGATGAGCTCCTCGAAGAGGGTTTGCTTGTCCTGAGGAAGTACAGGGGAGAGGAGTTCCTAGTGAGGAGAATAGGATAGCTCGGCCATCTCCTCGTCAAGCCCTTTCCAAATGACCTTCACCCCAGCTCTCTCAGCCAGAGGTACGGCAAGTTCCTCGGGAACCTTCAGGTCCCTCAGGATTCTCCTAAGATCGGAGATCCTTCGAGGTCTCTCCTCTGTAGTCCTCCTGGAGATCACATCGAGGAGTTTCGATGATATCAGATAGTCTCCAACCAACTCGTAGCCTTTAGGACAGCAGATATCTCTTAACTGAGCTGATGTAACTCCAAGCTTGGATGAAAGGTCCCTTAAGGAAATCACATCTTCCTCAAGCTTCATCTTGTTGAGAACCTCCTTAAAGGAGTTCTTCTTCTTGTTCCACAACTTCTTCTCAACCTCCTTCAGCTTTCTAGCCAAATCAGCGTGATCAATCCTTCTTTCAAAGTAAAGAACCTCTTTTTGTGTGGTTTCGATCTTGGAGCAGAGGAGATCCTTCCTGGCCACTAACAGGACTGGTTCCTTGACCAACCTGAGCTTCTCCACCTTCCTCTTTATGTAGTCAGGGGTCCAAAACCCGACCACCTCGACGTACATCCCGATCGGACCCTTCTTGAGGAGGAAGTCTGGTATTACCAGCGATCCATCAGCTACAAGAGGCTCTGGTTCCCTGACAACGGTCCATCCTCCAGCTGAGCAGGCCCTGGCGAACTCCTTCTCGAGGGAGCTGTCGTACTCGAGTTTGGGGTACCTCATGTCGGGAAACAGGTCTCTTCGAGTGTCGTCAACCTCCAAAAGCACTATCCTCTTTCTCCTCCCGATTCTCCTGACTATTCTAGCTCTGATGGACCAATTGCTCAGGGAGGCCACGTAGGGAACGAGTTTGGCCATCGCCATGCCGTACTTGGTTGTAAACTTGAGAACTGATGCCGGTCCATCGAGAGATAGCTTGAGCACCCCCTTCCATTTGTACGGCATGTACATAAGGCCGAGCCTCTTCACAGCTCTCATTAGGTACTTAACCTCGTTTCCGGAGGAGGAGGTCAGAACCTCCATCCTCACTGACTTGAACATCGCCGTTTGAAGGAGGGATAGGTTGTACTCCTTCAGAAGGTCTTCAGGGCTGGGTTTGTCGAAGCCCACCAGCCGAAGGGATGGATCGAAATCAGCCCACAGAGTGAACTCCAATTCCTCGGCGCTCATGCCGAGCTCATCGGCGGCCAACTGCAGGGCCTCTCTCCGGTAATCCTCAGTCACGAACCCACCATATCTCTGGTTGACTATTCTGTAAACGATCTCTCTAGCCTTCACTGGATCCATCCTGGTCTCAGGTCTTTCAAATGTGGACCTCCTCTCAAGAAGGATGTAAAGTCCTCTTATCAGCCTGTAATCCAGACCTGCTGATTCATACTCCTCCTCCATCTTCTCTGCATCATCCTGAATCTCTCTCAAGGTCCTTCCCTGCTTGAAGATGGATATCAGATCACTGGCCAGGTTCAGTTCCTCCTCTCGGCCCAGCGCCCATCTGAGGTGAAGCTTTCCATTCCTGACGAAGGCCCTGAGAAGCTGGGATTGAAGCATCAGCCGACCCCTTTCCTCCTCCTGCTGGATATCCTCACCTCGGTAGTTCCTCTGGAGACTATTTCATAGAGAACTGCTCTTTTTCCTTCTCTCCTCCTTAATATCCTTCCAAGTCTTTGAACGAATTCTCTTCTGCTTCCAGTACCGCCCAAGATTATGCCCACCCTGGCATCGGGAACGTCAACGCCCTCGTCGAGGACCTTCGACGTCACCACCTTGGTGACGGAGCCTATCCTGAACCCATCCAGAATGGACTTCCTCTCCTTGTGCTTGGTTCTATGGGTTATCAATGGTATTAGGAATCTCCTGTTTATCTCCTCAGCCATATCGTTGAACTCCGTGAATATTATGATTTTATCTTCTCTGTGGCTCTCTAGCAGATCCTGAAGAACCTTCAACTTTGCCTTAGAATTTATGGCAATCTTTCTAGCTCTGTTCCAAGCTAAAAGAGCTTTTCTAGCAGCCTTGCTCCTACCACTGATCATGACAAGTCTTCTGAAGTCCTCCAAGGACCTCATCTCGAGTTCCACTTCCCGAAGAGCTTCCTTGTATTCCTTCATCGCTTTCCTGTACTCCTCCTTCTCTTCCTCAATCAGATCTACCTTTATCCTGACTGTGTCGAACTCCGCCAGATGGACTCCTGCCAGCTCCTTGGGACTGATCCTGTAGACAACTCCACCGACTATGGGAAAGAGGAGGCTGTGCCTTCCATCCTCCCTCTCCAAAGTGGCCGTCAACCCCATTCTGTACGGAGAGGCTGCTGCTTCTCCGATCTCTATGTAGCTCTCGCCCGCTAGATGATGAACCTCATCGTACACCACAAGCTCGAACTTGTTTCCCAGCTCCTCCGCCCTGAGGTAGGCCGAGTCGTATGTTATCACCGTAACGGACCTCATGTCCGACCTACCCCCTCCCACGATGCCTGCATCCACTCCGAGCAACGTCTCGAATCTCCTCGCCCACTGAGTGAGGAGAGGAATCGTCGGGACCACGACCAAGGTGGAGCACCTGAGGAGCTCCACTGCCTTTAAGGCTATGTATGTTTTGCCAGCACCCGTCGGCAGGACTATTATCCCCCTCCTCCTCATCATCCATGAGGACAGGGCATCTCTTTGAAAGGGCTTCAACTTCACCCTTGACCTAATCTTCGGCGGTGGGAACGGTTCCATCACGTCATCCACGGCATGAAGGAGCAAACTCTTCAGCTCGGGATACCTGAAGGCGGGAGCCCGAAGGGCTCCTATCCTCTCATCCCAGGTGCAGTAGGGAGCTCTCCTCAGCCCCTCCACTATCACAGTCCCTCTGCTGTATCTCATGCGGAGGGTGGGTAAGCCTTCTGGAGGAAACTCACCAGACATGCGTTCACCTTCTCCGGCTCCTCAAGTAGGAGGTAGTGACCTGCATCTGGGAACACCACCATCTCCGAGCTCGGGATCTCCCTAAGCTTTTCCGTGAGGAAAAGAGGAACCATCCTGTCACGACCGCCAGCTATCACCAGGGTGGGAATCTTGATCTTGGAGAGCTTATCGCTTAAATCGAAATTTTTGAGGCTAAGGAAAACATTCACAATATCCTCCGGAGAGTTGACCTGTATGGCTCTCATAGCCCAGTCTATAAGCTCTTCGGATGCCTTCTCAGTGAACATGTCCTCAACCTCCCTCCGGAACTCCTTCATGTAGTACTCTCTGTTGTCCAAGGCTGTGAAGAACTCGAATGGAGAGGAGAGGGAAAAGGCCATCGTCTCGGCAAGCTTCCCCAGATACTCCTTGAGGGGATCGTATCCTCCTCTTCTCCTATGCGCTCTGCTGGCTATCAGGACTAATGCTCTAACAACATCAGGATGATCCACGGTGTACTGCAAGGAGATCAGTCCTCCCATTGACCATCCCATGAAGGCAGCTTCCTTCACGTTCAGATATGTTAGGAGCTCGTGAAGGTCATCGGAGAACTTCTTCACGGAGGAAGGCCTCCTCAGCCTTGAGGATCTCCCATGCCCTCGAACGTCCAAGGCCAGGACCCTATATCTCATTGACAACACAGGGATCTGCTCCTTCCACCATTCATGGGATGCCCATGCCCCATGAATAAGTACTATCCACCTTCCCCTCCCTCCATAGATCTCGTAGAAGATCCTACCATCCTTCAGCTCTAGGTTGGGCAAGGTCTCCCCATCAACACCTGGTTACCAAGATTAAAAAGATGTAATCCAAGGAACCTGTTCCAGTCACCTCTGATTTCGTGAGGCCGTGGGCACCGTCACGGCTCCATCCTCAGCCCATCAGCTGATCTCGGGAGGTGGTCACCGGATCCCCACTCCCTTCAGCCGTCCCCGCTTCGG
>JAOZGP010000011.1 GCA_027491735.1 Thermoproteota archaeon
CTTCAATACACAGATCCGTCAGTGCCTGCGCCGTCTGACATCTCAGACCATCACGAACGCATCAAAAATCCACTCAGGCAAACAACCCCACCGCTAAATCGAGAGCTTCCTCGCACCTTCAGGTAAACCCCATGTTGGTAAATATCTGATACATCTCAGCTGGTTCAAGGACGAGACCGTCCACAACCTTGGTGTTACCCCTGGATCCACCGTAGCTCATCCTTATGCTGAGGAGCCCCTGTTCGTCGAGCTCCCTCAGTATTCCACTCACCCTCCTGAGGGTTAATGGCCTGACGTAGTAGTCTCTGGTCAATCTCTTGTACTGATAATAGATCTTTCCGGTTCCGGGCCTCTCTTCATTTCTGAGAAGGAGCTTTGTGGCTGCGAGGAGGACAAGCCTATGATGCAGAGGGAGAGATCTTATAGTTATTATGACCTCCTCCTCATCAACGCTTTTGAAAGCTCTCTTCACTATCTCGGTTGTTATCCTATCCAAACCATCTCTCTCAGCTAACTCGGCAGCCATTCGAAGAACGTCTATTGCTCTTCGTGCATCCCCGCTTTCGGCGGCTACCCTAGCTGCTATGAAGCTTATAGCGCCATCGTCCCAGGAGGACTCGTGAAGACCTTCCTTTGCACGCTGAAGAAGTATGTCATGGAGCTGATGAGCTCTGTAGGGATAGAAGTACATCCTCTCTGGGCTGAAGCTGCTCAAAGTGCGAGGATCAAGCTTCTCCAAAAAGTTCGGAGTGTTGGATATACCAACCAACACTATGCCAGGATCCTTGTAACCTATCTCATCGTTGAGCCTGGAGAGTGAGTATATGAGCCTGTCCCCGTCTCTTCTAACCAGGAGATCGACCTCATCCAATATCAGCACCAACCATTGACGAGTATGCTTGAAGGCTGCGAGGAAGTTGTTATAAAGTTCGTCATAGGGATAGCCACTCGGAGGAACCAGGATCCCGTACTCCCTGTTAAGGGCGTACATCACTCTGTAGGCGGTGTTCGATCTGGAACAGTTGAGATAGATGTATCTTACAGGGGCGGAGGGAAACTTCTCAGAAAGATCGGTTATCACCCTCTTTGCTACAGCAGTTTTACCTGTTCCGGGTTTGCCCAAGAAGACTATGTTCAGGGATGGCTCGTTGTTTATGGCAGGAAGGAGGAGGTTCGTGAACTTCTCAACCTCGCTCTGTCTACCAGGAAGCTCTTTAGGTATATAGGAGTCGCGAAGTATCCTTCTATCCCTTATTATCCGGCGCTGATAATCGCACCGTACGTCTGCGTAACCCTCCAAGAGAAAATCACCCCACCATCAGAGAAGATCTTGTGTAGATATTCTTGGGGGAGGCTCAATAAAAATATGCTTAATATTTAAAATCTGGTGAAAACACAAAAGATAACGGCATAAGGTTTCTAAAACTGCCTAACTTCATCGTGAGACTTCACCTGCAATACCATGGTTTCCGCTCTGTCAGCTCTGCTGAGAGTGAGAGGGAAGGTCTTCCGCTCTATCAGCTCCACTGAAGGATTACGGGAGAGGAGCAAGTATATATTTTCTTCTCCGCCTCAAATGAAGCGTAGAAGTGATGGAGTGGAAGCAATGGTGTGTGAGTATGCCAGGAGGCCTGACATCGCCGCAAGCGCAGCTACATAGAGAAGAAGCATCACATCCTTAAATGACATGCTGTATCTGACGTAGATCGTTCTTCTTTTTACAGCACCGAAGGCCTTAGTTTCCAATGCTTCACCTAACTGCTGACTTCTCCTGATGGCTAAAACTACCGTGGGTACCATGACAGGGATGAGACTTCTCATCTTCTCTAAAAAGCCTCCTTCTCCCACCTTAATCCCCCTACTTTGCTGAGCAGCCACTATGTTCTCGACATCCCGAGCGAGAACAGGTATGAACCTAAGAGCTATCACTAAAGAAAAGGTGATGTAGTATGGCACTCGTATCATAGAGAGGAGATCTCCAATCTCCATGGGTGTGGTAGAGGCCATAAAAACTGAGGAAGCCACTATCATATTCATCAGTCTGAGACCCATGGAGAAGCTGAAGTTTATGTCCTTTGTGAACAAGTAGTTAAGCCCAACTATTAGTACGAAGAACAGAAGAGATCCTCGGGCCGTATCCATAAGTCTTCTCCCCATCTTTCCAGCGATCACCAGAGGCATCTCTCCAACTAGAACGAATATCTGAAGGATCAACGATGAGCTAATCAACGGTGCAGATATCAGGATGACAAACAGAATAAGCTTAGTCAGAGGATGCAATTGAGAGATTGGGTTTTCCCTTTTGGAGATCTCAAAGCCTCTCAAGGCTTTAGTCATGTCTATCAAAGAAGACACCTTCTTATTTCATCGGCGAGTTCCTCTTCCCTGTGTCTAAACTCAATCCCAAGAGCTCTAGCTATTATCGATGAAGCTGGAGGAACTAGGCCACTTTCAGCGAGAAGGTCGAGATCTCCGAGAATGCTTGGTCCCCCATCGGCCGCAATGTTTCCCTCCTTGATGACTATCACTCGGTCGGGATCCAACTGCAATATCCATTCCAGATCATGGGATACTACGATGATTCCCCTTCCCTCCTTCCTGAGCGATCTCAAGATTTCCGAAAGTCTCCTTCTAGAGGCCAGATCTTGCCCTACCGTCGGCTCATCCAGGGCTATGTAATCTGTGTTCATGGCTAAGACGCAAGCTATGGAGAGTCTCTTCATCTCTCCACCGCTGAGACTCCAAGGAGAGACATCCTTGAGATCAGTCAATCCGGTCTCCCTCAGGGCTTTATCACATAATTCTTCCCAGTTAGGGAGCTTCAAGTTTTTAGGACCGAAAGAGACCTCCTCCCAAACACTATCGGCGAACAACATATGTTCAGGGTTCTGAAATACCAGGCCCACCTTCCTGGAGAGCTCAGCGACACTATGCTCTCTGGTATCCATCCCATCCACCAGCACCCTTCCTTTCAGCTCTCCCTCGTAAAAATGAGGTATCAATCCGT
>JAOZGP010000038.1 GCA_027491735.1 Thermoproteota archaeon
AGTTAGGTCTCCTTCGGACTTGCCCCACATGCCGGAGATCACCTCCGAAGAACTCAAAATCTAAGATCCGGAAGGATAAAGGATGCGTCACACCTTTAACATCCACGAAACAACCCGAGGACCGCGACGCTCTGAGTTAAATCTGGTCACGATCGAACCAGGAGCTTTCTTAATTTATTTCTATGAGTGCTTGTGAATGAAAACCACCTCGTAAGGTAAGAGCATGTGGTGCCGCACGCTTCGTGAGAATTCGGCGGTATCAAGACCTTTGCAAAGACAAAGGGCTGGCAGCAGGCAAGCTCTGATCAGATGTGGGTTTCTCTAGCGGAGGATCAGAAGAAGTAGAGGTGAGGCAGGCGCTCCTGCGTCCGCTGATGAGTGGGACAGGAGACCTCCACGAACACAGGTTGTAGAGGTGACGAATGGTCAGAATGGGAGGTTCATGGAGAACACCCTGAGCAGCTGATGAGTCTTGTTATCATGAACTCCGATCTGGTTGGACTCGATCAGGATCTTCCAAGAAAGATCCTCCATCACCGCTGATGACTAAAAGTCGTTTTGCTCCCTCTCCAAACGAGGTGAAGTTGAGATGTAGTTTAGGAAAGATCGGTGAAGAGAGACAGGTCTGAAGATCTACCAGGACCTCTGTGACTGGGAATTGTATGCCCCTCCAAATATTCTCTCATAAGCATCTACAGCAGCAACTGTCCCTTGACCAACGGCTTTGCTTATCTGTAGGGGTTCGCCTGTGACGTCTCCCACGGCGTAAACTCCTGAAATGTTTGTTCTCTGTAAACGATCAGTCAGGACGAATCCTCTTTCATCCAGCTGGATTCCGATCTTCCTAGCAAGGCTGTTGTTTGGCTCCACGCCTATTGCCACGAAGACTCCGTCCACCTCAAGCTCGACTCTTTCGGTTCCGGATTTAGTGGATCTCCTCAGGACGAGCTTTTCCACTTTGGAGGTCCCTCTGATCTCATCAACTGTGGAGTTCCACACGGGCTCCAAGTTTGGGAGCCTCAGCATCCTCTCAACTATCGACTTCTCAGCTCTCATCTTCTCTCTTCTATGAATCAGGAATACCTCTCTGGCTATCTGGCTGAGGTAGAGTGCAGAGACAGCTGCAGTGTGTCCACCTCCTACGACAGCCACTCTCTTGTTCCTGTAAAGAGGTCCATCGCAAACCGCACAGTAGCTCACACCACGTCCAATTAGCCTTTCCTCTCCTGGAACATTTAATCTTCTCTCATTACATCCCGTCGCTAGAATTAAGGCTCCATATCTGAATTTTCTACCTGACGAGGTGAGAAGTGTTCTCTCATTAGTGATGATATCTATCACCTCCTCAGGGAATAGCATCTCAGCGCCAGCGGATATGGCGTGCTCATGAAACCTCAATGCGAGATCTCTTCCCTTCGCTGAGGGTACTCCGGGGTAATTCTCTATGAGAGGAGCCACATTGATCTTCCCTCCTGGGAGATCCTTCTCTATAACCAGGGTCTTGAGACCATATCTCGCAGCATATATAGCTGAGGTGAGTCCTCCAGGGCCCCCTCCAACTACTATAACGTCCCAGCTCTCCTGAAGATTAGGTGAAGCAGATTTCATCAGCTCAGGCATCATGATGTTCATCAGAAGCTAGTGTTGAGCTTTAAAATAAATAATCAAGTTTTGAATTATCGATAATTAATTTATATCCAATTTCGGATGGGACACGTGCTCGCTGAACTTTCAGACCTTCCTAAACGCTCAAATAGACCTCACGATCATGTATATCGAGATTGTCAGGAGAATTAAAGCAAAGACCCTCCTAATGATCTTGGATTTAGTTCTTCCAGCAATTCTTGCTCCAACTTGGGCTCCAAACACGGTGCCTGGGACGAGGCCTAGGAGATAGCTGTACATCACATGTCCAAGAGAGGTTCTTACGATAAGACCTGAGAGCGCTGTTATCACTATCATGAAGCTTGACGTGGCTACTGCCACGTGGACCGGAGTTCCAGCAGCCACAAGAATTGGAACCTTCAACACTCCACCTCCAATTCCAAAAAAACCTGAGGAAAGGCCAGCTAGAAAGCTGAGGGCCATGGCAGGTATGATATCTATTTGATACACTGTCATCCCTCCACCACGGCCCACGATCCTCTTCAGTCTGAGACCACCAGCAAATCTGCCCAACCTAAGCTCTTCCTTCCACATCTTGTAGGATACCAGAGCCATGAGCATCGCGAAGAGGACCTTCATCTGCTCAGATGAGGTGAAGGCCGTCAACAAGGCCCCAAGATATCCTCCTGGCGCAGTTGTAAGCTCCAAGATGAGGCCAGTCTTCCAGTCAACCCTCCCCTGCCTGAAATAGGCGATTGCTGAGGAGAGACCCGTGAACAGGACGACGACTAAACTGGTTCCGGTGGCGAGGTGAGGGTCCAATCCAAGGAATATGAGCGCGGGAACGAGAATTATTCCTCCGCCTATACCAATGAACGCGCTCAATGTGCCAACAATCCCTCCAAGGAGAAATAGAGCCACTATCTCCAATAAAGGCATCAATAAGCTCTCCTCCAGCACCTTTCGCAATTAAAAGTCTATGCTTAAGCATGCTTAAACATTTAAACTCGATGATCTCCTTGAAAGCTCCTAGCTCCGACCTCGTGAACCCCAGTGACCACAGTCAACGGATACGTTTTTATGGATTTCTCGGTTCTTCAAACCCTTTGCTCCTCATCATATAGATCTTCTCACTTCCCTCCTCGTCTTCGGATTCACAGTACATCATCATCACATGATAGCTACCTATCGGGGGGAGTATGAGTTTTATAATTGTATAAAAATAAGCAAGATGGGAGTCCATCCTCCACGATCCTGTGCATCAATTATGTGATGTTTGTGGAGCGGATGAGAAGGATGAGGCGGGGTATTTCAGGTACAGGCTGGTGGAGGGGTGATAGATTGTTGAAGTGGCTCTCATTCATTGTTTATTTTTTACAGTCTGCTGTAAAGGATAGAACAAAATTATCCTTTGTCTGGATCTATAACCTAGACATGGCATTACTAAAATATTTAGCTGGATCTCCTTTTTTCCTTTTTTATAAAAAACCATGATTAAACTTAAATTTTGTAGGTATGCCTAAGAGGACAGGTGATAGATTTTGACAGACAAGATGTGTATAACAGTTGCGACTGGCAGCGTCGATAGGCTGACGGGCATGGCTGTTCTGGTAAGCGCCGCGGCAGCAATGGATGTTGAGGTTGAGATTTTCCTACAGCTCTGGGGAGTTTATGCCTTCAAGAAGGACGTCATAAACAAAAACATGAATCTGATAGAGTTCAAGGAGCTCGGTCCTCAGGTAGTTGAGGGGATGAAAAGGGCCAACATCCCTCCATGGTTTGAGATGCTTAAACAGGCCAAGGAGGTGGGGAAGGTTAAGATCTACGCCTGCTCAGCGGCTTCCAAGATTTGGGACGTTAAGCTGGAGGACTTGGAGATGGTTGATGAGGTCATGGGCGCTGGAGAGTGGCTAGACAAGATGAAGGAGGCCAAGATAAATCTGTTCATATGAGGAGGTGAGAACTTTGAGTCTGTCGGAAGAGGAGCTTAGAGGTCTCAAGCCCGATAAGACTGTGGATGCGAGAGGGACCTCCTGTCCTGGCCCCCTTCTTGCAGCTAAGAGGGCTATAGCCGACGTTCCTATAAACGGTATCCTGGAGGTCCTCTCCTCTGATCCGGGAACAAAGAGAGATCTACCCCTATGGGCTAAGAAGGTTGGGCATGAGTTTCTGGGAACTCTTGAGGAGCCTGGATACTTCAGGGTCTTCGTGAGGAGGAAGAGGTAGGGGGGAGCTTCACGGACTGGAATTCTTTCAGGCCTAAAATACTAGTTTTTTCCTCCGATTTGATATCCTATGTGGGCATAGACTTTGCTGGTCTCCAGCATATGCATTATCCTGCTACCACATCCATAATGAGGTTACCATGTTCCTCTATGATAAGACCGGAATGGATTATTTTAGCGCTAAAAAATGGATTTGACGGTGTATTTGTGGCTGCCGATGGAACTGACTGCCCCTATCTCAGAGACTGTACGGATAGAACAGCCAAAAGAATAGATGACGCTTTGAAGCTAGCGGAAAAGGAAGGAATAGAACCTCAGAGAATTAAGATGGCTGCTATCTGCTCGGTCTGTGGGGAACCATTCGCGAACCACATGCACAATTTCTACAGAGAGCTGAAGGAGCTAGGACCAGTTAAGAGGTGATCTCTTGGGAGTCATGGACCAGATCTTAGAGAAAGCTGTTGAAGAGGAAGAAGCTGTGTCCTACGATGTTTTGGTTGTGGGAGGAGGGATAGCTGGAGAGTCCGCCTCTCTCGATCTGGCTGACATGGGGTTCAAGGTCCTACTGGTGGAGAAGGAGCCCTCAGTTGGTGGCAAGATGTATCTCCTCAGCAAGGTGTTTCCCACCCTGGACTGCGCCAGCTGCATATCCACACCGAGAATGGCTGCTGTGTCTCATCACCCGAACATAATCCTTCACACCTACTCAGAAGTCTTGGAGATCAGAAAATTGTCCGAAAGCGATTTTCAGGCGAGAATTCTGGTGAAACCAAGGTTTGTGGAGGATGACTGTACCGGCTGTGGGCAGTGCGAAAAAGTCTGCCCTGTCGTGGTTCCAAAGGAGTACGACTTCGGGCTTAGAGGAAGAAAGGCTGCTTACATACCCTTCGATACAGCTGTCCCGAAGAAAGCCCTCATAGATCTGGATCACTGCATCTTCTGCGGTCAGTGCGAGAGGACCTGTCCTGTGGGTGCTGTGAACTTCCTTCAGGTACCTAAAGTCGTGAAAGTCAGGGTTAGGGCAGTTCTGATCGCTACCGGATACGAGCTGTTTTCCATCGAGAGAAAGACTGAGTATGGATATGGGAAGTTCAAGAACGTCATAACTGCCATGCAAATGGACAGACTCCTTGCCCCAACGAGACCCTTTAACGCAGTTCTCAGACCATCTGATGGGAAGGAGCCGAGCAGCATAGCCTTCGTTTTGTGCTCGGGATCGAGAGATAGAACACTTAATAACCCCATCTGCTCGCAAGTATGCTGCATGTACTCTGTGAAGCAGGCTCAGCTGCTTATGGGAGCTCTTCCTTTAGCAGACGTAACTATATACTACATGGACATAAGAGCCTTCGGGAAGGGGTTCGAGGAGTTCTATCAGCAGGCCAAAGCGATGGGAGCCATGTTCGTGAAGGGTCGTGTAGCTAAGATTGAGGAGACAGAGAACGATGATCTGGTCCTTTGGTATGAGGATATAGAGAACGGAGGCAGGATTAGCAAGGCCGTCCATGACTTAGTCGTGTTATCAGTTGGTCTAAAACCGAACTCGGAGATAGTCGAAGTCTTTAAGGGCGAGGTTTTAGAGAGGGATGAGCTCGGATGGATAAGATCGAGGGATGAGAACGTTAACCCTGTTGAAACCAGCATAAAAGGTGTGTTTGCTGCCGGATGTGTGCTGGGACCGAAAGATATACCAGATACCGTTCTCGAGGCTGGGGCCGCAGCCGCTCAGGTGGCTGCCTATCTGAATGAGGTGGGGGTATGAGCCCCAATCGAAGAATAGGTGTCTATGTTTGCTGGTGTGGCGGGAACATATCGGACGTTGTTGATGTGAAAAAAGTCGTTGAGGTAATAAGCAAAGAATCCGATGTTGTGGTGGCTAAGGACTTCATGTTCATGTGTTCTGATGCTGGTCAGAGGATGATAGAGGAAGACGTCAAGGAGAAAAAGTTGGATGCTGTTGTGGTGGCCTCCTGCTCGCCAAAGCTTCACGAGCTCACGTTCAGAGGAGCAGTCACCAGAGCTGGGCTCAACCCGTATATGTACTATCACGCCAACATAAGGGAACAGGTAAGCTGGGCCCACGGCAACGATCCTGCTGAGGCCACCAGAAAAGCGATAAGGCACATAAGAGCGGGAGTTGCTTATCTCAGACATGCTGAACCGCTGAAGAAGATAGAGGTCAAGGCAGCTCGATCGGTCCTGATCATTGGAGGAGGAGTTGCCGGGCTCAGATCAGCTCTGGACCTCTCTAGGATGGGCTTAAATGTCTATCTTGTGGAGAGAGAGCCTTTTGTTGGGGGTAACACTGCTAAACTATGGGAAGTTTATCCATATAAAAGGAAAGGCTGGGAGGTCATTGATTCCATTTTAAAGGATCTTCTCGGTAGAGATAATGTGGCCATCTACACGAATGCAGAGGTACGATCAGTAAGCGGATATCTGGGGAACTTTGAGGTGAAGGTGGAGATCAAGCCTAGGGGCTTCAGGGGGAGGTGTGAGGATCTTGAGAGGGTTGTCAGCGTCTGTCCCATTAAGGTACCTAATGAGTACGACTTCGGACTTACGAACAGATGTGCCATAATCGCTCCACCCTATCCCGGAGCCTACCCGGAAATCCCGTCCATAGATTGGAAGAACTGTGTAAAGTGTAGGAAGTGTGCTGAGGTCTGCGATCAGATAGAACTGGACGATGAAGTGCAGACTGTGAGATTGAAGGTTGGAGCTATAGTAGTGGCCACTGGTTTCAGGCCTTATGAGCCGAGGCAAGGCGAGTACAAGTATGGCAGTTCCGAAAGAGTTCTAACGCTCCCTCAGTTCATGAAACTAGTTGAGAGATCTGGTGGTGAGTTGAAGCTTGGAAACAGAACTATCAGGACTGTAGTCTTCATCTACTGTGTGGGAAGCAGGCAGGTCCCGTCCGGAGATGAGAAGGTGAACAGTTACTGTTCCAGATACTGCTGCAATGCTGTGATGAACTTATCTGTCAGGATCCTAGACAGATTTAATGGATTAAAACTATACCACTTGTTCAGGGACATCAGGACATATGGAAAGCACGAGCTTATGTACGAGGAGGCCTGCAAGAAGGGTGTTATATTCATAAAGTACGATGAAAACCAACCTCCGGAGGTTCTAGTCTCAGGGAAGAGAACGATTGTTAGGGTAAGAGACCTCCTCACGGAAAGGGAAGAGCTGGAGATCCCATCAGATCTTGTGGTTCTAGTGACAGGAATGGAGCCTACACCGAACGAGAAGCTTAATGAAATCCTAAAGCTTCCGATAGGTAAGGACGGATTCTATCAGGAGATGCACCCCAAGCTCAAGCCCGTGGAGACTACCCTTGCCGGAATGTTCATCGCTGGAGCCTGTCAGGGACCTAAAGATATAAGGGAAAGCGTGTTGTCCTCCTCAGCAGCGGCAGCAAAAGCCGCCACCTTAGTGCTTCCCGGACGGATAGAGCTGGAGCCGTTCACGGCTCTTGTCGATCCGGAGAGGTGTAACCTGAGCAAGAGGTGCGTTGACGAGTGTCCATATGGAGCAATCCAGATCAGGAGATACGAGGGTCTTGGGGAAAAGGCGTGGGTAAATGAGGTCCTCTGCAAGGGATGTGGTGCTTGTGTAGCAGCGTGTCCCAATGGAGCTATAAACATCAGGGGGCTTACAAACGTGCAGATTGAGGAGATGATAAGGGCGGCCGGGAGGGAATGACATGAGCGAGAGGAGATCGACAGTGGTCCAGCTCAGGAACAGATCAGGGCTCAAACCCTCCAAGGAGAACGTAGAGCTCATGAGGAGAAGCAAGGAGGTTCAGACCGCTATAACTAAAGCCCTAAAGGATGGTCCTAAGACCGTCCCAGAGATAGCAAAGGCGACAGGCCTCTCTAAGGACGAGATCTTCTGGCACCTCATGACCATGCACAAATACGGGGTTGTGGAGCCGGATGAGAAGGATGAGGCGGGGTATTTCAGGTACAGGCTGGTGGAGGGGTGATAGATGACTGAGGTGAATCCCATCCTTATTGAAGAGATCAAGAGGTACGGGGCTTTCGACGTCACGGCCTGCTATAGCTGTGGGGTTTGCACAGCGATATGCCCTCTGGTCGAAGAAGGACGTGAGTTTCCGAGGAGAATGATAAGATATGCGCTCTTGGGGATCAGAAGAAAACTCTTTGGATCTCCTGAGCTCTGGCTCTGCTACTATTGTGGAGAGTGCACCAGCTCCTGCCCGAGACAGGCGGATCCAGGAGGGTTTATGATGGCCGCCAGAAGGTATGCAATCGCTGAATACTCGTTTGGTAGGATAGCAAAGATCTTCTACTCCAAGATAGGAGCTCCTCTGACCTTCATAGTGTTGACCTTGATAGCAGGACTTCTGATGATTCTGTTCGGAGGAAACCCTAACATGAGCTCGGCTGACATATTCTCCCTCCTATCCAGAGAGACGATACATCACGCTGGAATAGCAGTTGGCATAATAGTTCTCCTGGGAGCCCTCGTGAACCTCGCGATGATGTACAGGCATCTCTCTCAGAATAGCGTCAAGGTCGGTGGGTTATCAGGTTTGATAAGGGTTCTCATAAAGGAGGTGGCGTATCAGGGAAGGTATGTGAAATGTGAAAGCAGATCGAGATTTCTGACTCACATGTCTTTGTTCTGGGGTTTTCTCTTGTTGTTTCTAGCCTCCGGAGTGAACTTTGTATCAGGAACCAGAAGTCCCATCGCTATTGTGATAGGATTCGTTGGGGGCATCTTCCTTCTCGTTGGAGGAATATACTTCGTAGCTAAGAGAGCTGAAAGGAGAGAGCCCTTCGCCTCTTACAGCGACTTCATGGATTGGGCTTTTTTAGCCCTTATACTGTTGGTAGGTGTGACTGGTTTCCTCTTGGACTTCGCTCTGGTCACTAATCTGCCACTGATGGCATACACCATGTTTTCCATGCACTTGATAGCTGCCTTTGATCTATTGATAGCTGCTCCCTTCACCAAGTTCGCTCATGCGGTCTACAGGCCCTTGGCCCTCTGGATGTCAGAAAGAGTTTAAAACACGGCAACAACGGCCTCTTCTTAATTTCTTTTTTATTGCGTAAGTTCATATAATAATCTCCAGCGGATCTGTTGATATTGAGCCACCAGCAGTACACCTCCTTCTTCTAGACCAAAGAAACCACGTCTGAGAGGGTGCCTTAAGGAACACTCATCGGAAATCAGCTCTAATAGTGAACACCATAGTTAAAAACGACGCCTTTCTCCTCACACACCTAGGTTTGGGCTGATTCACCGAGCTTGACGGTCGCGGATCGCAGCCTTAACCTGTTTCTCAGATTCATGCCGGGGGCCTGTCATGCAAGCCCTGCGCATCGGGGCTCCTCTCTCATCAGTTGCCTGAGGACCGTGGTCTCCTTGCTGTAAACTCCAACCAAAAAATCAAAAAATTGAAATCTATGGATCAGACTCGCTTGGGTAGAGGACTTCTTCTTCCCCATCATAATCAAATATTCCCGCGTAAACACCCCACAGAACCAGACATTCGAAGGCTTCATCGACATTTTCACAGAAGCTGAAGTCCTTATCCAATAGCTTTGAAATAATTTCTTCCTTCTCTATGGATCCTTTTTGGACGAGCTCCTCCTTGATCCTTCTGAATATCTCTATCTTCAGGAGTTTCTCCCTGAGATGCTTTGCCCTCTCTTCGTGGGACATCCTCAGAAATGCCCTTCCCTCCTGCGTCAGAAGGATGTCCCCATTGCGTACTTCCACTAAGTCCAAGATCCTAGCGAAGGTCATCACAGGGAAGAGCTCATCTATGTCAAGTTCGCTCTCGTCTGAGAGCCTTGCCATGTCAGCTCTTCCGCCTATATTCTCTAACATCCTTAGGAGGCCCAATAACTTGGAGTAGGATACGGGAGCTTCGCCCAATCCTGATCTGAGATAAAACCAGAACTGAGTATTGATAAATGTTTTCTCACAAACTGAGATTTTCATTCGAACCCGCAGGAGACCATGAGAACATCCGATTCTCCTCTTAAGGATAAGGAATTCGATCATCGTCGGGCTTCCGGCGGGTTCTGTCAGCAATCCTTCAACCTTCTTAAGAAACTCCCGTGACGTCTAAGGTCGAGAGATTGTCTTTATAGTGAAAAAAGCGGTCTGTGAGCCGTTAAACCAATTCCTTTTGATAAGTGCGCTTCATGCGATGAGGACTCATAACAGATCACGTTATTGATGATGGGGGTGGGAGCTGTCCTTCAGAAGATGGGATGCTCACTGCTTGCTTGATCTCACTGAGAGCCAGATCAGCTAGAGAGCACACTGTACACCTCATCCATCTTGTTATAGAATTCTGGGCTTCTTGTATCCCTAGGTCTTTTCAGATCTATCTTAACTATGCCTAGTATCTTGGAGGGCCTTCTGGAGAGCACTACCACATAATCAGACATGTAAACTGCCTCCTCAACGTTGTGTGTGACCATCACCACCGATTTAACATGCGTCTCGCTTCTCCAAAGCTCTAGAATCTCCTCCCTGAGGGAGTCAGCTGTCAGCTCGTCCAATGCCGAGAAGGGCTCATCCATGAGGAGGAGATCGGGCTCAACAGCTAGGGCTCTAGCTATGCCAACTCTCTGCTTCATCCCCCCCGAGAGCTCCTTGGGAAGAGCATTCATGAACTCATACAAACCAACTTTTCTCAACCATCTCCTGACTAGCTCCTCCCGCCCTCTTTTGTCAATACCCCTGGCCTTCAACGGTAGCTCTACCTGTTCCCAGACAGTCAGCCATGGGATCAGAGCAAAGTGCTGAAATACCATCGATATCTTCCGATCTGGGCCCTTTATCTCTCTTCCTTTGAAGATTATCCTCCCGGAGGTTGGCTTCTCTATTCCACCCATTATCTTGAGGAGAGTGGACTTGCCACACCCACTGGGGCCCACTATCGAGAGGAAGACTCCCTCATCCACCGAGAAATCAACGTTGTCCAGAACCTTGAGAGTCCCTCCCTCAACCTCAAACCTCTTCGTTATCCTCTCAACCCTCATGAGCATGAGGATCACCCCTCGAACCTGAATCTTGAAGAGTAGTTGTAGAGAGCCCTCCAGATGGTCTTGTTGAACACCACTATGAGCAGCATGATCACCAGTAGGACTATTAGAAGAGAACTTATGTCACCAAGTTGCCAAGCAGCCAAGCTGAGCAGAGTTCCAAGTCCGTACTGACCGACATCAGAGGGGTATATTCTCCCCCCTACGTTTATGTACTCCGCCATTATCGTAGTGTTCCAGGCTCCCCCCCAGGCTGTTATCAGGCCCGTGACCACCGACGAAAACATGGAGGGCAGGGTTATCTTTCTAAGTGCTAGGAACCCCCTTATGCCGAAGATCTTTCTCATCTCGTCTATCTCTGGTGGCATGGATCCAGCTCCAGCAATCATGTTGAACAGAAGGTAGAACTGCGAGCCGAAGAGTATGAGAACCAGAGCGGCTAGCTCAAAGCCCTGCTTCCCCATAGGAAGTATCATATACTTCACTAAGAAGGGCCAGAGGACAGGTATGGGGAACGCCGCTGCAAGTTCGAACAGGAGGAGGAAGTTTTCCTTGTACTTACTCCTCTGTATAAGGATAGTTGTTGGAAGAGTCCACGCCAAAGAGATCATTAGGGCCAAAAACACCCTCCTCAATGAGTTAATAGTCCCCGTGATCAGAAGTTGTGGTTCCCTCATGTACTCAGATGATAGGAGGTAGCTCAGCTTTATCAGGGGTGCCCTCCTCAACAGGAGGGCTGCTGATAGGAGGGCCATTATTATGAAGGCTATCTTGGACCACTTGATCAGAGCAGGATAGATCTCCGTCATGAGGATGCTGAACTTTTCAGCTATGTTCTCAAAAAACTTGCCTCTTTTTATCCTCTCAAGACCAAAGAGAGCCATCCTCCTGAGAAGAATTAAGGTTCTTGGTTTTTCTGAGACCTCACTCACCTTGCTAGCGCTTATGCTTATGAGTGGCTCCCAGACGAGGAGGTGTGTTAGCACCACCAGGGTCAAGATCGTGGCTGTGGCGACCACGGCGTCCCATATTCTCGGTGGAGAGGAGGTCAGAGCAATTACTAGATACGATCCCAGGCCTGGGAGTTTGATCTCAGCTCCTCCGACTGATAGTATCTCCGAGGCGTACAAGAAGAACCATCCACTACTCCAGGAAAGGGCGGAGTTGTAGGAGAGCTTGAGGTAAGTCGAAGGGATCGTTATCTTGACAAGTCTGAGCCATCCATCTATGCCATAAAATCTGGCCATCTCCTCCACATCTTTGGGGATCATCCTCACGCTCTCATACACGCCGAAAGCCATGTTCCATACTTGTGATGTGAAGATTAGAAAGATCGAGGAAAGCTCGCCCCCAAATACCGGACCTAAGACATTCATGAAGAATATTAGGACCACAGGAAAGAAACCTAGGATTGGAACACTCTGCATGATGTCCAAAACAGGAATTACTACCTTCTCAGCAGTTTCGCTCCTTGCGGCCCAGATCCCAAACACCAGCGAGAATACAAGGGACAGAAGATACGCTGCGATCATCCTGTACATAGAGAGCGCTGCGTACCACAGCACTTGGGTCAGTGGAGTCATTGCCGCCCACCTTTACCTCACTCCCCTTCTCTCTGAACCCTAGTGCTGAGGTATATAAATAGCGCGGCATGAGCCCAGATACGGATCTCAGCAGCATCACATATCCGCTAGGGTAAAGTCGGGGGCTGTGGCATAGAGTATTGCGTACTGGAATCTCCTATTTTAAAACCCTCTACAGAGTGGAGAGCAGTGCTTCAAGCCCTTAAGTTAAACCTCGTAAATGGGGGCCTATGCCGCTAGGCTCGATAGTCTTCATGAACCCACAATCCTCAAGAAAAGGTTATGAGCTAGGCGGAACTCCCCAGGTGTTCATTCCAATAATTCCAGTAAATTCATTGGTCACACCTAGGGAGAAATGACAGCAGTAACATCAAACGAGGATCTTTTAATCTTCACAAGAGATCCTCCTAGTGATGAGGATACTGGTAGCTGGGATAGGAAACGTGCTCCTAAAGGATGATGGCATCGGTCCGCGGCTGATCGAGAGGATAAAAGAAAAACTACCTCCGGAGGTTGAAACTTACGATTACGGGAACTCGATGATCGAGCTTCTTCACGACATGGCGGACTTCGACGCGCTTATCATTGTTGATGCAATCTCCAGGGGAGGGAGACCGGGAGATATCCTTGTTGGGGAGGTGAAGAAAGACGACATAGAAGACGTAGATCCGGGAAAGGCCTCACTTCTGATGCACATGAGCTATCATGAAGCAGATCTGGAATCCGTCCTCGCTCTAGCCAAGGCCCTGGGATTTCTCCCAAAGAAGATATTCCTGGTGGGGGTCGAACCAGGACACATTGGAGTGGGCACAGAACTTTCAGCTCCCGTAAAGAAGGTGTTGGATCGCTTGGAACGGATAGTACTGGATATCGTGGATGGCCTGAGACAATAACCTGTCACCAGCCGCTAAACATTATAAATTTATAATATCTGAGAGTATAAAATTGATATCCTCTAACGACTTGCCAGCTCAACTGCCTCTCATTATCCCAGTTCTTCTACAGTTCTTGGCGATCTGCCCGAATAAGCCATAGATGTCCGGCGGTGATCACGGTCTGCAGCTTCCTATTAGAAGAAACGCCGCTTGATCACGTCTGGCGCAAAACGGATGCAACCATAAGTATTCTAGGAAAAACCTTCAATCAGGGGTCTGTCCGTCGTGAGCTTTTAGGAGGAACGTGAGTGAAATCCCTCCCATTCAAGTCAACCCTCACGACGGGCTTGGGGTTCATCAGCCTCAACCCTCTCTGGGTTCATCGGGGAGCAAGTCACCGGCCTCACCTCCGCTCAGGGTGACCCCAAGTCCCCGCACGAAAAACGTTAAATGCACTAACAAACTGCCTATCCGCAACAAACCACGCTTGCAAACTACCAGCCCGCTTCAGGACTCTAACCTGCTCCCACATCTCGGGCAGATGGATGAGGTGTGAGCCGTGTAAGGCTTCTCCTTAACCACCGTACGCCTCTATAATCAATTATAAAGGCTTTAAAACATCTTGCTAAAAAAGAACAGTTGGCTGAGGCGTCAGAAAGTACCTCAGAGAGTAACACTGCATTTAATTTAGTGTTATTTAGGCAAAGATGAGTTGAGATAAACCCTATGATGAACAAAAAACTACATCGACCTATTTTTGGTACTAGATAAAAAAAAGGGAAAAAACTGAGTAGGATCTCCTCAGCGGAAGGAAGAGCTCATTTTTTAGTCATTAAATTTTAGTGAAAAAGGGAAAAACGTTTTTTCCTATTTTCCTTGAGAAATTTTTTAAGTAATTTTTGTAGAAAAACTTATGCTCAAGAGAAAGAGGGTGTTGACGTTATGGTCTCAAGGAGGGAGTTCCTGAAGACCTTGTTGGTCTATGCAGCTATTCTTTCAATGTCTAATCTGCCTGTTAAAGCGGACAAAACCGTGGAGCTAGCTTCTGAACACGTCAAAAGAGTTATGAAGGGTGAGGAGGACCCAGTGCATGTGATATGGATTCAGGGGCAGTCGTGCAGCGGTGATAGCGTTGCTCTGCTCAACGCTGTGGATCCGAGTATAGTCGACGTCCTCATCGGCCAGGTTCAGGGGGTTCCACCAGTGGAGCTCGACTATCACCCCACTCTCATGCCTCAATGGGGTGTCGATCACATAAGTGAAGAAGCAGGTTCTCTCGCCAGGGGATGGGATGCCAACAAGATAATAGACGACGTGATAGATGGCAAGTACGACCCTTATGTGCTTGTGGTAGAGGGAGCTATTCCAAATGAAACAACTGCACAGAAGACCGGTGGGTATTGGTGTAGCATAGGTGAGAGCAGAGGAAAGACGTACCTCATGGAGCCATATCTGCGGCTCCTAGCAGCGAGAGCAGCTGCCGTTGTTGCTATAGGTACATGTGCCTCATTTGGAGGAATACCTCATGGCAAACCGAATCCAACAAGCACGAGAGGGGTCTATGATGTGCTGGGCCACGGATGGAAGAGTTCCTTGGGAGTTCCTGTGGTGAACGTCCCAGGATGTCCTGCTGGAGGAGATTGGCAAGTGAAGGCCATAGCTCATCTCCTGCTTACTGTTAAGGGACTGCTTCCAGTACCGGAGCTGAACAAGTACAATATGCCTGTCTTTCTCTACGGACAGACAACTCACGAGCTCTGTCCTAGAGGAGTGTACTTCGGGCTAGGGAAGTTTTCTGAGAAGTATGGGCAGCCTCTATGCATGTTCTCCTTGGGGTGCAAGGGTCCCATCAGTAACTGCCCGATAAACAGAACGGGATTCGTTGAGGGTGTTGGAAGATGCACCGAATATGGATCCGTGTGTATAGGATGCACCATGCCAGACTTTCCAGATGAGCCTTATGCGCCGTTCCTCAAGGAGCTTCCAACAATTCTGCTGCCGCCAACTAAGCCAAAGCCTGAGGTCATTAAGACGAACCTTACAGCTGTTGGTGCTGCGGCCATAGCTGGAGCTGCTGTGGGAGGTGGAATAGCCTATTTTGTCGGTGCTAGGATGGGGAAGAAGCCTAAAAGCGAGGAAGAGGAAAAAGAGGGAGGTGAGTGATCATGAAAGAGGAGAAAGAGGTTTCACCCATATTCCAGTCTGTCGAGAAGAACCTTCAGATAATAATTGATCCGATAACGAGGATAGAAGGCCACATGGCCCTTCATGTCGTAATGGATGCTGAGAAGAGAAAGATCAGCGATGCTCACAGCTATGCAACGATGTTCAGGGGGTTCGAGATCATACTGGAGGGAAGGGACCCCCCTGATTCCATATTTATAAATCAGAGGATCTGCGGAGTGTGTCCAGTTCCTCATGCCTATGCGGCAGCTCTAGCCAACGACATGGCCCTCAACGCTAGTCCGCCTCCACTAGCAACGGTCATCAGGGATCTCACAGACGAGGCCGAGATTTTATACGACCATCCAATACATCTGTTTCAGCTGGCTGGTCCCGACTACAGCCAGGCAGTGGTCAGCAAGTTCAACTCCAACTGGATAGATGCTGCTAAGGACTACACATGTGAATTCAAAGACGTACACGGATGCGCGACTATAGCTGAGCTCATGGAAGCCCTGAACCCGCTCTCAGGTAGACTCTATCTGTACACTCTCAAGATGGAGAGACATGCCAGAAAACTGGCCAGTCTGTTAGGAGCTAAGCATCCACACGTTAACACATTCGTTCCTGGAGGAGTATCAAGAACTTGGAATGCTAACGAAGCCGAAGAAACTCTCAGCATGGTGTTTGCTCTAGCCGGATTCTCCAAGCTGGTCGTCACAGTGTGGGAGGACATGTGCAGGTTTCTCTACGACATTGGGTATGAGATGGTCGGAGCGAGGCCGGCCAACCTTCTGGCCTATGGAACATTGGACGATCCCGAGGTCTACGACGGTAAGTACGAGAACATGACTGAGTTTGGGAACAAGAGGCTGTTCCCACCAGGGGTAGTCGATAAGGGAGAGCTCATAACCCACGACCTGACTGAGATCCACTTGGGTGTCAGGGAGTTCGTGGATCACAGCTACTACAAGATGTGGAGTCAGGAGTTTACCAAGGATCCGATCGGTAACCCACTGGATGCTCATCATCCCTGGAACAAGGAGACAATACCCAATCCTGTGAGCAGAAGCTGGGACGGGAAGTACTCCTGGGGGATGTGCATAAGATGGTACGACAGGAGCGGTGAGAAGCACGTTGTGGAGGTGGGTCCACTCGCGAGGATATACGTCTCAGCTCTCGCTGGTCTGACCAACTTTGACAGCCCATACTCAGCCATAAAGACAGGAGGAGGAAGGGTTAGAATATCCCTACCTGTCACAAGAAGCGAGCTGCTTCCCTCTCAGCTGTGGGATCCGATGGAGTTTGAGTGGAGGGTTCCCTCCTTCTCAATAGGAGGGATTGCGCACGTGAACACTATAGAGAGGCTGAGAGCCAGGGCTTACAACCACGCCTATTATGCTGCATGTGCTCTTCTAAATGCACTCCAGATGATAACCTACATGGGCAAGGGAAAGACAGAGGTCTGGACCAAGTTCGAGAGGCCTGGGTTCTCTATGGGGGTTGGTCTCAACGAGGCAGCCAGGGGTGCTCTCGGACACTGGATTGTGGTGAAAAACGGGAGGATACACAGATACCAGGTGATAACACCCACGGCCTGGAATATATCCCCTCTGGATCCGGATGGGGAGCACGGACCAGTTGAGCAGGCTGAGATAGATAGCCCGGTTACTGAGAGCAACGATCCAAGCAACTGGGTTGGGGTGGACGCCATGAGAGTTGTCAGAAGCTACGATCCCTGTCTCGCCTGCACGGTTCACATGTACTCAGGAGGAAGGCTCATCAAAAAGCAGAGATTCTCCCCTATTTCCGGCTGAGGAGGTGAGTTCTTGACAAAACTCACAAGAAGAGATTTTCTGAAAACAATCGCTGCTTCCGGACTCGCCGCTGCTGTAGGAGCTATTGGAAGTGGAGTATCCGAAGCTGAGGCTCAGGAGGAGAGATACAGCTTCCTTTACAACTCTGAGGCATGTATAGGATGTAATGCTTGTACCGTAGCATGCAAGACACGAAGAGGGTTTCCGATAAGCGGACAAATGCCTGACAAACTCTCGGGAACCACGTGGCTCTATGTGACCAGGGCGGAGGAGGGCAAAGGACCCTACATAAGGCACTCCTGCATGCACTGTGGAGATCCGATGTGCATGACAGTCTGTCCTGCTGGGGCCATAAAGAAGTGGAATGGACTTGTGTACATAGATCCATCCTTGTGCATAGGATGCAGATACTGCGTGGAGGCATGTCTGTTTCACATCCCACACTTCAACGCTGAGTGGGGGATCGGAGAGTGGGCCCCGCCAAATGTGAGTAGGAAGTGTGATGGATGCTATGCATTCGTTCAGAAAGGGAAGCTGCCCGCCTGTGTGGAGGTGTGCCCAACTCACGCTATAAGGTTTGGAAAGAGGCGTGAAATAGTGGCGTTAGCGAAGAAGATAGTTGCTCAGAATCCGAATCTATGGATCTACGGGTTGGAGGAACTCGGAGGGCTCGGCGTTCTTTACATCTTCAGAAAAGAATTTGATCCCGTCAGGGATGGAGTATTCCCGAAGATACCGGAGGCCTATCCACAGAAGGTGATCACAGGTCCTCTCGCCATATTCTTAGCAGGATTTGGTGGTTTATTGACGGCCGGATACTTTGATCTCAAGTACAGAGCAGAGGAGGAAGAAGCAGAGAGTCAGAAGAAGGAAGGAGCGGAAGGGGGCTGATCCTCATGATGATCACCTGGGGAATCTACATAGCCTTGTATCTATTCCTTGGTGGAGTGGCTGCTGGCTGTTTTGCATCAGCGGCCCTGCTAGACCTTTACGGAGGAGAGAAGTACAGAGAGCCCATCAAGTGGGGAGCCTACTGGTCCTGGGTTCTAATGGTCATCGGCATCGCTTTGCTCGTCGTAGACCTCGGCAGGCCGGAGAGAGCCTCCAACCCCATACTTCATCCGAACCTGTTGTCTCCGATGGGAGGAGGTACTCTCATCATAAACATCTTCATGATACTGGCTCTGATCTATTGGCTGATATACACGAGGATCCCGAGAATCATCTTGAGAAGGGACCTCATCGTGCTCAGACTCCCAGTGATATATCTGGGATGCATATTCGCCTTCATGACAGGCGCTTACACAGGGATCCTCCTCTCCTACGGAAGCCCACCTCTGTGGGCCACATCTTCGCTGGGAATACTGTTCTTAGCGTCTGCACTGGCGACAGGCTACGCCTTCTTCATCCTTGTGTGGGCTATAGTTGATAAGAAGACTTTTGAGGAGCTACATCCATCCCTAGGAAAGATCGAGGCCGTCTTGGGGGTTTTGGAGCTTATCGCCTTGCTACAGTACACATCCGTGATACCGATGAAGTACAAGGTGGCCCTTCTGGGGATGAGCAATCTATATAGCGCTGTATTCATGTCGGTGTTCGTCCTGCTTGGTATACTCATAGGGGAGATAGGCCTTCCTCTGTTCATGGCCAAGCCTAGGAAGGGACTCCTCGCTCTGCTATGCCTATCAGCGGCCCTAGTCCTTATAGGGGGGTTCGTCCTCAGGTATGTGGTGATCTACCTGGGGCAGATAACTGCTTAGGCAGTGACCACAGCTCCTCCTCTTTTTATTCTTTCTAAGCTTCTTCTGATGGGTGATGTCTCTGCACGAATGGGCAGTAGCTGATGCCATAGTCTCCTCGCTGGTCAACTTCTGCTCCTCGAGAGGAGCTAGCAGGATATTGAAGGTTGAGATCGTTTACGGGGAGGCCATGGAGTACAACCTCGAAGTTCTCAGGGATGCTGTTGAGTATCTTTCCAAGGGAACTCCACTGGAGGGAGCTGAGATAGTCTTCAAGGAGGAGAAGAGCATATTCAGGTGTAACGCCTGTGGAGCTAAATGGGACATAGCTGAGGCTGAGAGACTGATAAACAGAGCCCTCAAAGTGGAGGAAGAAGGTGAAGGATTTGAGAGTCCGCTTCACTTCATACCGGAGCTGGCGTCCTCCCTGATGAGGTGTCCAAAGTGCGGAAGTCCTGATGTCGAGATGGTAGAGGGAGACTCCGTCAGAGTTTCTAAGGTGGTGATGGGCTAATGTCCGAGGATCTCAAGCAGTTCTCCATACTGAGATCGGAGGCCCTGAAAAGAATAGATAGCTCGAAGGTGTTCTTGGTCGGCTCGGGAAAAGGTGGAGTCGGGAAAAGCATCGTCTCAAGCCTAGTAGCTCTGGAATTAGCCTCTAGAGGAACGAAGGTCGGCCTTCTTGATGCTGACGTACATGGCTCAAGTGTTCCAACTATACTAGGTGTGAATAAGGTCATCAGTGTTGGAAGGATGGGATTTCACCCGATCGAGTTCGAGAGCGTAAAGATCATGTCCTTGGGGCTGATCACCGAGGATGAGGTAGTCCCCCTGAGGGGGGAGAGGAAATCCGGGGTCATAGCTTGGCTGCTCTCCATGACGAACTGGGGAGATCTGGACTATCTAGTTGTCGATCTCCCACCAGGAACAGGAGATGAGGTTCTGTCTACACTAAGGCTCACTGATGGCCTGGTGAGGAGGAGCTTGGCCGTTAGCACTCCATCAGCCGTGGCTATCAGGGTGGCAAGAAAGTATGTTTCCCTCATGAGGGAGGAGAAGGTTGACGTTATTGGCGTGATAAATATGGCCTACAGCCTCGATGGAACTTCGTCACTGTTCGGAGAGGCGGAAGATCTTGGGGTGAGCAAGGTGTTCAGGCTTCCCATAGATCCCGGAGTGGAGGAGTTCATCAGGGGAGTCAGAAGCTGGAGAGATCTATCGAGTGATATGTTGAAAGGCGTGAGGGAGATCGTTGACGAGCTAATTTCCATATGAGTGAGAGGGATTTCTCTTGAAGGCCTGGCTGATCAGGGTCGTGGGCGTAGTGCAGGGAGTTGGCTTCAGACCCTTCATCCACAGGATAGCCACGAGATCAGGTCTCAGAGGATATGTGAGGAACCTCGGAGGTAGTGAGGTTGAGATCCTTATTGAGGGATCTGAGCAAGAGTTTGAGGTTTTTAAAAAGCTTCTCCTCACCGAGAAGCCTCCTCCAGCTAAGATAGAGGAGATTCGAGTGGATGAGGTGAAGCCATCCGGATTCACCGGGTTCAAGATACTGAAGAGCGGAACCGAGAGAAAAAAGTATTCGATGATCCCTCCTGACTTCGCGATATGCAAGGACTGCCTGCAAGAGATCCTCGATCCAGAGGACAGAAGGTTCGGTTACGTGTTGAACAGCTGTGCTTTGTGTGGACCTAGATTCAGCATGATGTACACTGTTCCTTACGATAGGGAAAA
The DNA here is from genome assembly GCA_027491735.1 of Thermoproteota archaeon. Lineage (GTDB taxonomy): Archaea > Korarchaeota > Korarchaeia > Korarchaeales > Korarchaeaceae > Methanodesulfokora. Next base: position 20,782 of record JAOZGP010000038.1, read on the forward strand.
CACTGCTATGAAGGATTTTCCGATGTGTGATGAGTGCAGAAGTGAGTATGAGGATCCTGAAAACATGAGAAGATTTCACGCTCAGGGAATCTGCTGTCGGAAGTGTGGCCCGAGAATCTGGTTGGAGACTTGTGATGGGGAGATCGTCGAGGAGGTGGACCCCATAAGAGAGGCGGCGAGGATCCTAGACGAGGGAGGGATCGTGGGCGTTAAGGGGGTCGGAGGGTATCATATAGCTGCCTCGGCCACGGATGACGAGGTTGTCATGGAGCTCAGGAGAAGAAAGGAGAGGCCACAGAAACCATTCGCCCTCATGGCCCTTGATATAAAGGTCGTCAGAAGGCATGCTTACACATGTGATCTCCTGGAAAGAGCTCTGAGCAGTCCTGAGAGACCTATAGTTCTCTTTCCCAGGCGAGAGGACAGTCTCATCTCTGACCTCGTTGCACCCGGTCTCGATCTAGTGGGAATCATGCTCCCCTACACAGGGATCCACTACCTCCTCCTGTCCAATGTCAGAGACGAGATACTGATAATGACTAGCGGGAACAGAAAGAATCTTCCCATGTGCAAGGATCCGGAGATTGCTAGGAGAGAGATAGGTGGGTTCGTTGACTACTTTCTTCAACATAACAGGAGGATAGTTAACAGGGTGGACGACAGCGTGATCAGGCCCACAGCAGGAAGGATTACAATGATAAGGAGGTCCAGAGGATATGCACCGACCTGGATAAGAATAAAAGGGGAGTTTGAGAGGCCTGTTGTAGCTTTTGGAGCTGAGCTGCAGAACACTGGAGCTGTGGCCTTTGATGATAAGATCATACTGACGCAGTATGTAGGCGATACTGACGTCTACGAGAATCTGATCGACCTGGACTCGTTCTTGAGGTTCTTTGTGAACTGCTACGGAATCGACGTCTCCAAGGCCGTTCTTGTGGCTGACATGCATCCAGGTTACCTCTCGAGGAAGCTCGCTGAGATGTGGGCTGAGAGATCCGAAGCTGAGGTCGTGCTGGTCCAGCACCACCACGCTCATGTGCTCAGCGTGGCTGCTGAGAGGGGGATCAGAGAGAAAACAATAGGAATAGCTGTCGATGGGCTTGGTTACGGGACGGATGGAACCCTGTGGGGAGGTGAGGTTCTAGAGTTCGATCTGGAGGGCTTTAGGAGAATAGCTCATCTCAGACCACAACCGATGCCAGGAGGGGATAGGGCAACCAGGTATCCTGTGAGGATGCTCGTGGGAATTCTCTCCACTTTCATGGAGGAAGATGAGATCCTGGAGGTCCTCACAACTAGAGATCTTATCAAGGGTTTACCTGGAGGATTGAGGGAGTTGGAGATCTGTTTGAGCCAGATCCCAGACTCTCCTAGGATATCCAGCATGGGCAGAGTCCTGGACGCCATCTCAGCGTTGTTGGGGATCTGTATGGAGAGGACCTATGAAGGAGAGCCTGCCATGAAGCTTGAGGCAGTGGCCTCCAAGGGAAGAAGAATTTTGGGTGGATTCGAGTTGGGGTGCGGGCCTGTGATAGATACCTCGAAGCTGTTTGAGAAAATTTTGGAGGTGGAGGAGAGACCTGAGAACATAGCTTACACATGCATCTATGAACTCGGAAGAGCTCTTGCCAGGGCCTCCTCTAAATCGCAGGGTAAAGAGGTTTTAATGTCGGGTGGAGCAGCTGTGAACTCCTTACTTACCTTAGCTGTTGAGGAGGAGCTTAGATCTAAGGATATAAGGCTCTTCGTGAACGAGAGGGTTCCTCCAGGAGATGGAGGGATCTCTCTGGGACAGGTCTACAGGTGTTCGATCGATTAACACTCCTCCCTCGGCTAAGGACGTGTGGCCTAGTGAAAAGCGCAATATCTCAGCGTATGAAGAAGCGCACGGCTACATGGCAGGAGATGTTATGTAAGAGCGAGTTTACGGATCAGGGTACCAACCTGTGGAGGATTGCAAAGAGGTAGCAGTCCACTCCATCCTGTTCCTGAGAACATCAATGCAGGATGAGATATTCCTTCTCAGTAGCCTTCACTTAAAGAGAAGACAGCAGGAGCAATAGACTCCAAAACTTTACTAGAAGCTCTTTAATCCTAAAAAGCTTGCCTTTAATGAAGTTCTTCTAAGGTAAGGAATACAGCTTAGCGTTGTTTAGATCCCAAGCTCCTTGGTAAGCTTCTGAGCCAACCCTCCTGATCCATGCCTAGCCCAGACGTTACAGGTCCCCTCGGACGACACCATGCATGGGCCGTAAGGTCGAGAGGGGGTGCACCTCCTCATGAAGAGCGGGCAGTCGGTTGGTCTGGCCATACCCAATGTCACCTCTGCGCACTTGCATCCCGGAGGGAGATCTCTGCTGGTAGAGCTTGGCTCCTCTATGCCGTACACCCTCAGTGCATCACTGGACGAGAACTCCTCTCTTAACCTCAGTCCGCTCCTTGGAATTGTTCCTATTCCTCTCCAAGGTGAGTCCACGACTTCAAAGGTCCTCCTTATAGCGAGTTGAGCCCTTTCATTACCGTTCCATGTGACTACCCTTCTGTACTCGTTGTAGAGCCGTGGTTTGTCGCTCTTTATTTGTCTCAAGATCTCCAGTATGGAGAGCATTACATCAAGAGGCTCAAATCCTGAGATCACCGTGGGAATGCCGTACTCGTCAACGACAAAGCGCCAAGCCTTGGCCCCCGTTATAGTGGAGACATGTCCAGGGGCTATGACTCCTCTTATGGGAGAGCCCGGATGCTCGTCCAGCACGTACCTCATCACGGGGGGAGTCAGCCGATGTGCCACTATGAAGAGGATTCCCTTCCCAACGGAGTCAGCTGTTGCTGGAGCCGTGGTCTCAAAACCAGGAGCTAAGAATATAGATCTCTCATTGGCCTGATTCAGGGCGTCCTGTATGCTGTAAACTATCCTCACATCTGCTCCAGTGGATTTAGCCTCTTCTAGACTGTTAGGGAGACCTTTAGAGGTCCAGCTGGGTAATCTATACATATCCCCATACGTGAAGATCCTGAACCCCTCCATTGCGAACTTCACAGCGATCTCGACATAGAACCCAGGGGTTATGCAGACTGGACATCCAGGTCCTGCCACGAGCTCCACGTTCTCTGGCAGTAGACTCCTGAGTCCGAAGTGCGTTATCGTCCACTCGTGAGTTCCACAGAAGTTCATTATCTTTACATCATCTAAGCCCCTTGCCTCCCTCTTTATGACCTCAGCAATTCTAAGGATGAGTTCTCTTGATCTGAACTGAGGGAGCATCCGAAAAAGCTGAGAAGAAGGATCCTATAAACTTACTCATCTGAGGAGCTCCATCAGATCGAGGAAAGTTTAAGATATACCCCTTGCCGGATCCATCGATGTGTTTAGGAATACCTGGAAAGGTTGTGAAGGTCGACGGGGAAAAAGTTCTCGTGGACTTCGGAGGGATTAGGAGAAGGGTCATCTCACCCTTCGAGGAGGTATCTCCAGGGGATTATGTGATAGTTCATGTTGGGATGGTCATCTCCAAAATGAACGAGAGAGAGGCTCTGGAGACACTAAACCTCCTTAAGGAGGTTGAGGATCTCATCTATAGGTCGTGAGAGGATTTAAGAATGGACGTGATAACCCTCTCACATGGCTCGGGAGGAGTTGAGACTGAAAAACTCTTGAAGAGGCTGATTCTATCAAAACTGAAGGATGAGATGAAGAGGGCTCTGGGAGGCATCGGTACCGATGAGCTAGATGACGGGGCCACACTCAGAATCAGCAACTCCTTCTTGGTCGCTTCCATGGACTCGTACACAGTCAACCCACCCTTCTTTCCTGGAGGGAATGTCGGAGAGCTGGCGGCCTCTGGAACGATAAATGACGTCCTGGTGATGGGTGGGAATCCCGTTGCGATCTTGGACTCAGTAGTTTTCGAGGAAGGATTTCCTATGAAGAGGGCTGATGAGATCCTGAACTCCTTCTTAGACGTCCTTCGCAAGGAGAAAGTTAGTTTGATAGGCGGCGATCTGAAGGTCATGCCCAGAGGTCAACTTGATGGCGTCCTAATAGCCACTGTGGGACTCGGAATTGCGACCCGTCCGGTAGTCGACTCAAACCTCAAAGAGGGCGACAGGCTGATAATCACAGGAAGCATCGGAGAGCATGGGGCAGCAATACTAGCAGCTCAGAGGGGATTTGATGTCGAGTCCGAGGGACTGAAGAGCGACGTCAGGACTCTGAGCTTTATGAGAGATCTCATATCGAAGTTCGGTGAGGATATACATGCTGCCAGGGATCCCACGAGAGGAGGACTAGCCGGCTCTCTCAACGAATGGGCCAAGAAGACGGGTCTTGTTCTCGTGGTTGATGAGGAGAGAATACCTGTCAGAGAAGAGGTCAGAGCCTTCACCGAACTCTTGGGAGTGGATCCTCTGACTCTTGCATGTGAGGGAAGGGCTCTCCTCGGTGTCAGCTCAGAGTCCGTAGAGGAGATCTTATCATTCCTCGAGAACAGAGGTGAGGCTCCGAGCCTCATTGGAGAGGTGCACAAGAGCAAGAGATTTGAGGGTATAGTCCTACTTAAGACAATATCTGGAGGATCGAGGATCCTGGAACCACCATCAGGGGAAATAGTACCTAGGATCTGTTGACCAGCCCAAAAATACAGAAAGTTTATATGAATTCGTCCTAGTACTGCGATCTACCACAAAATGGACAAAATACCTCTCCCTCCTCAATTATCGCCCCGCAGTACTTGCACCGCCTTTCGATCTTTCTTGCCTCCTTCCCTCCCCCGCTTCTTTCCTTCTCATACCTTCTAGCTATTCTCATTGCCACTTCCATCATCAGGAGCATTGGGAGGAACAGTGCTAGATCAGCTAAGGGACCGCCGTCGGGAGTTATGGCTGCTGTTATCACGAACAGAGCGACATAGAAATAGAGTCTGTTTTTCTCAACGGTGGAGGTGCTCAGCACACCGAACCTGACGAGGAGCACATATATCACGGGCATGGTGAAGGAGAACCCGGTGAATATCACAGTCAAGAAGATCAGTGAGTAGAAATCGTAGATGTTTATGACCATCTTGGCTCCTACAAGGTTGAAGAAAGGTATCATAGCCCATATGACGAAGGGAGCTATGACTAGATAACCGAAAACCGCTCCAGCGATGAAGAGTGCGGTGAAGGCAACGGTAGAAGGGTATATCATTCTCCTCTCGTGCTCGTACAGGGCTGGATCTATGTACTTGTAAATCTCATAGACTATGACGGGCAAACTAAATACGAATCCGAAGAGCACCGAGGTCAAGAAGTATAGCTCCAGAGGAGTTGAGAAATTAAGGCCTATGAGGGTCACTCCTGTTATCTTTATGCCTATTATCCCTCCGCTGAGGACCTGCTCCCTGACCCTCCGTAGAATAAGTCCTATGAGAGGCTCATAAAAGCCGGAGAGGGAAAATATCTCTGTTGGATTCGCTGGAGCGACCAGCAATATCAGGGTTATCACTAGGAAGGGATAGAGAGCTTTTCTGAGCCTTGTCGAGAGTTCCACTACGTGATCCCAGAAGGATGCTTCACTATCCATGCTCTATCACTGTAGCCAGCTTGTAACTTTTCGCTATTCTCTGAGGATGGGTTCACTTCTTCTTTGAGGTTTTCTCAGCAATCTCTTTGAGGATCTCCTCTTTGGTCTTTCCAGCGGTATCTATACCAAGCTCCTTAGCTAGCTCCAGTATCTTCTTGTCTGGATCTGAGGATGATGAATCCATTTCCCCTTTAGATGCCCTCTCAAACTCCTTTTTTGCCTGGCCTATTGACCTGGCCAGCTCAGGAAGCTTCTGGGGCCCCCATATTATGATAGCTATGATTATTATACCAATTATTACGGTTTCCCAACCACTGAACATTTTCCTCTCGTGATTGCTTACACCGAGTCTCTTATATAAAGATTTGCAGGTAAAAAGGTTGGAGAAGGCCCTGAGGATTTCAGAAAAATTTTTTGTCCTTACTCCAGAGGAACAACGCCTTCTCCACGTTTTATATCAAAAGTCATCCACTCACCCCTATGGTGAACACCACTCATCCTTCTGACCCTTATCTGTTTTATGAGAAGACCTTTCTGAAGTCCAGTTGGGCTGAACCTAAGATCCACTATACCATCATCAAAACACTCTAAAATAGTCCTGAACTGATCAAACACGCCAAAGTGGAGGGAGTAGACGAAGGGAACGAACAAGGTCTTACAAACCTTGGCCTTGAGGTTCTTTAATGACTCAAGGAAGTCCGCCTGGTCGGAGACCACGGTCAATAGCTCTGTCATGGAGTCCACCAAGACCATCCCCCTCTCCACCATACCAAGCTCCTCGAGATCCCTCTCAAGGGAACTCCAGAGAAGGTCATAATTGTCGGGCTCGCTCACGAGATCAACTCCGAGGCTTATCTCATCGGACAGCTTTTTTATCCGTTCTGGGATCTTTCTTGGCTTGTATTTCTCAAGTCGATAGGAGAAACAGTCTAATATCTTGAAGGACCTGTTCTTCAGGAAGGGAAGAACGTTCCAATCCATTGTCAGAAACTTCTGCACGGTCGTCAGAGCTGTGTCCTCCATAGTCAGGAAAACCACCGGTTCTCCCATCTTGAGTGTTTTGTAGGCCATCTCAATGAGTAACATGCTTTTCCCGGTACCAGGTTCTCCCTGTACCGCCATGAGCGTGCTTCTGGGAAATCCCTCTGGAAGCAGGTATTTCAGTATCTTAACTGGTGGCTTCATCATGGGTATCTCCAAGGAGGTCACCGAGCTGATAACAAGAGCGCCTTACGTTTAAACTATATCACGCATTTGGCTATATCGACGCTGTACAGACACTCGTTACATGTGTTGGTGTTGCTGTAACAATCCAGCTCATTTGATTGGACGTACCAACAGTCTAGGGAGGAATATACACAATCACCACACCAGGGGATGTTCCTTGGAAGATCCCTTCTCACTGACCTGAATCTCCTGTAGTTCTCTGAGTCCCAGATGTCACTTATCGATGATCTTCTCAGGTCCCCCATCACGACCTTATGGACCTCCTTCACATGGTTGTTGACTACCTCGTCGTGGGAATAGGCGAACTCCATACAAGGTACTACAAGACCGTCAGATCTTATGAAGACAGCCTCTCTCTCCATGTACCTACAGGAACGGTTCTTAGCATCAGGGAAGACTGACGGAAGATCTATAAGAACCCCGTACTCCTTCGCCTTCTTCCGACATGTTTCGAACAGCTTTTCGCATCTTCTGGCTAGAGATATCCTATCTTTTTGCGATAGAAGCAGGGGAAAGTTTATCCAGTATCCCCTCCTCACGGCCATATCCCATAACCCTCCGTACCTCTCGTAGTTGCTGAGTTCGTAGTCTGTGAAGTGCGACACGCCCAGCAACTCAACCACGGATCTGTATATCACTTCCTCCGCTTCATCTGCCACCGACTCCAAGAGCTCCAAGGAGGGGCCGCTTATTCCGAGATAGCAGGCCGTCTTATATACTTCTCTATTGTACGGGATCACATGCGTTACTGTTATGAAATCAACCCCTTCCTCTATCACTTGAGAGATAAGTTCTGGTAGCTCAGAGTAGTTCTCCTCGGTGACGACGACCTCTATCCCCACACTGGTGTCGAACTTTTTCTTAATCCTAAGCGCTGACAGGAGGTTCTTCCTTATCCTCCTTCCAGCAGCGCCCCTTCTGATTCTCTCAAGCTTGAATGGGTTGGGAGTATCTACAGAAAAGGAGATCGAGTTGAGCCCCAGCTGGAACAACCTCTCCACAGTTTCCTCATCAGTCATCGAGCCGTTGGTGCTCAGGAACATCTCCGCGTCACTAAATCTCCTCGAAGCCTCACGAACCATCCCAGCTAGCTCTGGATTGAGAAGAGGTTCTCCAAATCCGTAGAGGTCGACTCTTTCGACAGAATCGACGCTCTCCACTGCTCTTCTGAATAAACTCAGCTCCATGTCTCTGAGCTTAGCTCTCCAATAATTCCTGATGCAGTAGGCACATGAAAAGTTGCATCTGTTGGTGACTTCCAGCTGGAGCACCTTGGGCGGCATTGGACATACCTCCAAAATGGGAGTCTCCTCTCAAGGACTTAGTGATCATCCTAAAATCTGTATAAAAAAGAAAAAAGTTGGTCCGTACTTCATATCTCTATTCCGAGCTCCTCCAACTTCTTCGGAGTCGGCTTTCCATCCATCCATCCTCTTAGCTCATAGTACTCCTCCTTCATCCTGTCTAGCTCTACCACTTGCCCCTTAGCAGGTCCGCTGGGCATGGGATCCTTGAGAAGTCTCTCGGGTAGTGTATCGTCCTTACCGTCGAAACCATACTTGTTGAGGATCACTCTCTCGAGGTTGTAGATCCTCTCTCCTATGGTCATGAGATCAGAAGCGCTCAGGTCCCAGCCGGTGACGGAGCTTATCAAGGAGGCGTAGTCGTCAGCTCCTAGAGCAAACGTTGTGAAGAGACAAGTAACAGCCGAGTTTACGACGCAAGTGAAGTCCTGGAACACCTTGACCCACTTCGCCTTACCGTCGGGAGTTAGAGGATCTATCTTCTCAGGCAAGCCTAGTATCTCCGGAGATATTGTGTATCCGGTGACATGGCATCCTCCTCTGTTGGCCGTTGCGTAGTTTAGCCCTATTCCCTTCGCTCCTCTTGGATCGTAAGCAGGCATTTCTAGTCCTTTAACACTCATCGAGAGCTCTGGATGTCCATATATATCAGCTAGCCTCCTAGAGCCGAGAGCTAAGTACTTACCGAAGCCCGTTTTGAAAGCGGTTCTCCAAACACACTCCACAAGAGCGGCTGCATTTCCAAACTTGAGGTCTATCCCCTGAAGATCCTCCTCTGGTATATATCCCTTCTCCCTGAGCTCCATAGCGCATGCTATCGTGGACCCGAGTGATATAGGATCCATTCCGAGCTCGTCACATAAGTGATTCGCCTTTATCACTGCTCCCATGTCAAACACAGCTGTGTCATTGCCCAAAGCCCATACGGACTCATACTCAGGTCCCTCAGAGTACATTACCTGGAAAGGACCTCTCTCAACCTTGGTCACCCTTCCACAGGCTATGACGCATCCCCAGCATGGTTTCTTCCTTATCAAATACTCCTTAGCCATGGTCTCCCCGCTTATCTTATCGGCATCTGGGTTGGTTCCGTCCTGCCAGTTCTTGAACGGAAGGATCCCGGAGTTGTTTATTATATTCACGAGAATAGCTGTTCCGTACGTCGGAAGGCCCTCTGCCGTGACTGAGTTCTTCCTGAGCTTATCCAAACAGGCCTTTGAGATCTCCCTGTACCTCTCCTCCTCAGCGATCTCCGGTTTCGAATTGCCCGACACAACTATGGCCTTGAGTTTCTTGGATCCCATAACAGCTCCCATACCGGTCCTTCCCGCGGCCCTGTGCTCATCATTTATTATGCACGCCATGTTGACCAGATGCTCTCCAGCAGGACCTATGCATGCCGTGCTGGTGAACTTGCCCCCAACTCTCTTGTTGAGTATTCTACAGGTGTCGAAGGTGTTCTTGCCCCAGAGATCTTCTGCACTCTTCAGATCAGCCTCTCCATCCACAATCGAGAGGTAGACAGGTTTCTCGCTTGCTCCCCTGATGATCACCATGTCGTATCCAGCAAACTTCAGGTAGGGTCCCCAGTTTCCTCCCGAGTTAGCGCTTCCTATGGATCCCGTTAGGGGAGACTTCAGCGCCATAACATGGTATCTCCCGGGAGATGGAGCTCCTACAACCCCTGTTAAAGGTCCAGTAGAAAATATCATTATGTTCTCAGGTCCAAGAGGATCTATGTCCCTAGGAGCTATCCCCTTGGCCTCGTACTCCTTCAGATACTGATACAAAAGATAGGTCGAATATCCCTTCCCACCTAGGTACTTCTTGGCGACCTCCTCGCAGACCGGGATATCCTTAAAGCCCCCTGTTGATAGATCCACCTCTAAGATCTTCCCTATAAAACCCTTCATTGAGATCCCTCTTTGTCTACAGCGGAAAGATATAGATATAAAGTTTGAATATAACAAGATTATTGTAAAAGAGGGTCTCGTAGTACACGAAAGTTCGATCACTATTTTAAGTAAATGGCGACTGACTTCTGCGGGAATGTCGAGAAAGAAGTTTGGATCGACGTTTTTAACTGAAGAGCAGGTCCGCGTGCTTCGACTGAGAGCTAAGGGGTACAGCGGAGATAAGATAGCCAAAGAGTTGGGGATGACCAGGTCCAACGCTTATGCTATCCTGAGGAGCGCTTTGAGGAACATCAACAGAGCAAAGAGAACTCTGGAGCTCTATATGGAGATCTTCTCCTCAGTGATTGTGGAGATCAGGGAGGGGACCAAGCTTCTCGAGGTACCGCCCATTGTGTACAGAACCGCCGATGAGTATGGAATAAAGGTCGGAATGAAGAGCGCCGAGCTTGTTGCCTTTCTGGAGAGGAGCACATCAGATCTCTTTGAGAACGGAGGGGCCGTGAAAAGCTTTAAACTTAAGCTCAGGAGAGATGGACGAATTGAGGTGGAGGAATAGTCGCTGGAAGAGGGATCTCATTGAGGCTCCTCGGCGTTGATGTCGGCGGGACGTTTGTGAAATGGTGGACCTTGTCGGGGGAGAGAGGAAAAGCTCCATCTAGAGGATTAGACCTGAGAGGTTTGATGGGCATTGTGCGGGATCTGATCGACAGGATCAATCCCGACTCCTGGGGACTGGCTATCGCCGGTCTTGTGGACAGAGAAGGATTTGTTTGGAAGGCTCCCAACTTGAAAATCCTGGAAGGAGTTCGCATTCTGGACCATCTGAACCCAGACATCGTAGTCAACGACGCTACAGCAGCTGTCTACGGTGAGTACAGGATGGGAGCCGGAAGGGAGGGAAGGGTGGTCCTCATGCTGACCTTGGGGACCGGCGTCGGTGGCGGTCTGGTTGTGGACGGCAGGATATTCGATGGGACCAACGGAACTGGCCTGGAGCCCGGGCACATGATCATAGTCCCAGACGGAGAACCCTGCAATTGCGGGAGAAGGGGATGCCTGGAGGCATACTTCTCATCCTATGCTATTGAAAGGGAGTACAGAAGGATCTCTGGTGAGAGCTTGAAGATACCAGAGATCTCAAGAAGGTACATATCTGGAGAGGAGAAAGCGAGGAGAGTTGTGGAGAGATCCATAGGGCACCTCCACCTAGGCGTGCTGAACCTAGTCACTGTGCTTAATCCGGACGTCCTGATCTTGGGAGGAGGACTCATAAGAGACATACCAGATCTGGTGGATAGGCTGCGCTCCATGTTGAGTAAATCCCTCTTTACTCCTCACAGACTGATTATCAGGGAGGCAGAACTCGGGGAGTTCTCAGGAGCCTGTGGAGCCTGTCTGCTAGCGGCCTCTGGAACAAGGTAGGTTTATACTTAATCGAGTTGTTCGAGAACACGATGGCTATGACCGAGCTTCTCTATATGGATGACTCCTACCTTAGAGAGTTCAGGGCCCAGGTCGTCAGGGTTGGTGGAGACAAGGTTTTTCTCGACAGAACGGCCTTTTACCCTGTGGGGGGAGGTCTTCCGTCCGATACTGGAATCCTAATATCTGAAAACAGGGAATTCAGAGTTAAGGAAGTCAGAAAAGACAGATCGAGCGGCGAAGTCTTCCATCTAGCGCCAGGACATGAGCTGATGGAAGGAGATCCTGTGATGGGGAAGATAGATTGGGAGAGGAGATACAGGATCATGAGAATGCACACAGCCCTTCACGCTCTGATAGCTGTCCTAAACTCGAAATACGGGGTTTTGGTCACTGGAAATCAGGTTGGCCTGGAGAGAAGCAGAGTGGACGTCAATCTGGAGAGACCGGATAGAGAGATCGTCAAGGCAGCCATCGACGAGACCAACGACATCATGGCCAAAGGAATTCCTGTGAAGATATACTACCTCCCCAGAGAGGAAGCCATGAGGATCTCTGGGATAGTCAAGCTAGCCAAAGCGCTCCCTCCAAACATCGAGAAGTTGAGAATAGTGGAGATAGAGGGCGTCGACATACAGGCTGATGGAGGACCTCATGTGGCGAACACGAGGGAGATCGGCAGGGTGGTTTTTCTCAAGCTTGAGAACAAAGGAAGGAACAACAGGAGGATACACTTCACTTTAGAGAAATGAAGGAGGCCTCTCTCTATAGGATTCGGTGATGTGGTTCGATGTCTTCTATGTTGGAGGATCTGTGAGATAGGTCAACCTTCTCGTGACGGGTGTCAGTGACCGGGAGGAATCCATAAGATATGTTGTTGAGAACCACCTGAAGTACCTCGGTCCAGACGTACCTCTCCACTTCACCAGGTACTTTTCAGCATACAGATTTGAGGCTAGGCCAACTAGCTTAGAGGTTCTCAACGGAGCCGTTGCGATAGCGAGGCGGGATGGGATACGTGTATGTGGGAAACGTGCCAGGACATAGAAGTGAGAACACCTTCTGTCCTAGATGTGGCGCTCTACTGGTCAGGAGAAGATCTTGGATTGTCTTGGAGAACAGGATCTCTGGAGGAAAGTGCCCTGAGTGTGGTAAGGAGATCTACGGGATCTGGTGAGAAATCATGAGATCGTCTCTACAGCGATCACCTCATCCAGATCCACAGCTCCATTGCTGTTCAGATCTACCCATTTCACCAGGACAAATCTGGCCACGGGACGCGCCTCCACCAGGTAGAAAAGAGCTGCTCTAGTCCCGTACCGATGAGTTCCGACCACGTACAGATTGCCACCCCTGAGAAGGATAACTCCATAGTCTACTCTCCTCCATGTGCTGTTATAAAAGGTCCCGTTGATGCCCATCCAGTCCCTGCCGAAGGATATTCCCGCCAAGGCCAGATCTTTTCTGACGAAGGGATTCACCTTAGGTCCTCCGACGAAGAGGTTGTGCTCACCAGGGCCTGTGCTTATCCCGGCTCCCTTTATGCACAGAGAGATGGAGTCCACGTCCGGCTGGGACGTCGCAACGATCGTGTAGGATGTGTTCAGAAAGGCAGAGATATTCCTTACTGGAGGCCTCTTTTCGATCTTCTTTTCTCTTTCCATCTTATTCTTGACTGTCTGGTTCCATCCAGGGAAGACCACAATTCTCCCGTTCTCGTAGATGTAGGAGGATATATTTCCGTTGAACCACGGGAAGATCTCCTTGGACCATATATACGCATAATCAAGGCCTGTGGTGCTGTTATTGTAAAAAATCACTAGTTTATCTTTTATGGGATAACGAGTGTAGTTGAGCCTTCCTTCCGGACTAAAATCGTACTTATCAGCTAAATAATCGAGCATAGCGCTCCTGGGAAATAGATTTCTGTCATAAGAGAGGCTAGTCGTTATGTTCACGAGTATTATCCCTCTCTCTCCCATTGGAATCCAGTTCTTGCTTGATGTAGTCTCTATCACGAAGTAGGGAACTCCAGCGTGTGATCCACCTCTTATCATGGAATCGCCAACAATAAGAACTCGATAGCTCCCACCCATCTGCTTATTGGTTCCATCAAAGATGAAGTCTCCTCCCATCGACGAGATGTTGAGGATCGCCACAGTTCTTCCATCCGGGGTCAGCAACCTTGCTAGAATCCTGTCATAGCTGTGATGTGCATCTCTGAAGAGCACATTATCCACATACAGGTAGAACCCCAACCATGGTATCCTGTAGAGGCACCCCTTTTTCATTTCTATGAGCCCTGTCTGGAGGTAAAATCCATCTGAGAACTGAACTATGGGAGAGGCACTGACGAGAATCGTGCTAGTCACCAGGAGAGCTACCAAGATCAGAAGGGTACATGAAGCTCTCATTCGATCTCCTGAGCGTAGTTGTGGTCCTGAGGATATATTTATTTCGCTGGAGGCGAAGGGGGTGGTCAAGTCCTAATGCTCGAGATGAAGCTCCTTATCCTGCTCACCCCCTCCTCTATATAGCTCACGTCCTCCACGGAAGGAGCGAAGGACAGTCTTATCCATCCCTCCATGCCGAAATCCACTCCAGGGGCCAAGGCCACCTGCCACTCGTTGAGGAGCCTTGACACGAACTCCTTGGAGGATGGCATAACCGAAGATGCATCGAAGAACACGTAGAATCCTCCTCTTGGCTCAAGTATCCTCAGATGGGAGATCTCCTTCATCAACTCGGCAGTCCTTCTCGCCACTGCGCCGTACTTCTTGGGAGTCTCATCCCTTATGAATCTCCTGATTTCCTTTATTCTCTCCTCGCTCTGTAAAGCTTTCACGAGAACTCTCTGAGGCAGCCTAGGTGGAGTTAAAATTCTTCCCTGCTCTACTGTCTCCAAAGCCCTTATCACCTCCTTATCAGCGATCACATGTCCAAGCCTCCAACCAGGGACTCTCAGCTCCTTTGATAGGGTCAGGAGAAGGATCTGATTCTCCTCCCTATCCCCAGAGATGTATCTGGGCTCAGCTAGGTAGTGAAACGCCCTATAAGCTTCATCCAGAACAACATAAGCTTCTCTCTCTGCCGCTATCTCTGTGACTGCTTTCACGGTCTCATCGTCCATAACTTGGCTGTCTGGATTGCCAGGTGTGGTTACGAGAATAAGCTTTGTCTTCTCGGTTATCATTTCATTTAGTTCCTCAAGATCTGGTTCAAACTCATCACCTTTTATCAGATTCCACCTTTTGATTCTCACTCCTCCGACCTCTATCTCAAGCTGCCTTGTGTAGTTCAGGTAGCACGGTCTAGTGAGGACCACCTCATCACCCGGGTCGAGAAAGACCTTGAATATCGCTGATGTCAGGTCTGTGCTACCTGATCCGGATATCACCTCATCTTCTGAGAGGTTTTTACCAAAAAGCTCTCTTTCGTAAACTCTTAAGACCTCCAGGTAATCTGGGTCTCCTCTTGTGGGAGAATACCTGGCGCTCAGCTTCAGATCCTTCTCGTTCAGCTCTGCAAAGGCCTCGAGCACAGGTCTGGGCGGCGAGTCCTGAGGCCATCCTCCTCCCAGGTAGATCAGCCTTCGGGGATATTTCTCAGGATGCTTTTCGAAATCAGCAACGAGGTTCATTATCTCTCTTATCGAGCTCGGTCTGCTCAGAGCATACTCAGCAATAGAGGAAAACCTCATACTCTCACCAGGGAGTCTGGAGAAGAGATCTTAAAAAGGTAATACGTCTGAAGGATTTCTGAGAAACTCACGAATTCTCGGATCCTCTACAATATCCTTCAGAGACTTCTTGATCACAAGCTCATCGGCAGCTCGTGGAGGAGGAACTCGTGAGTACATAGGATTCTCGAGAACTCCTGAGGTTGTCAGATACACAGCCGCCCCCCTCAACCTCCTGAACAGGGTGTAATCCCCCCTGACAAGTTTATAGACTAAGTTTGCGTAGATGAGGGTCCCTCCTCCAGGATTTACTGTCACGTGACCGTAACCTGGCGGAACCAATAAGGACTCTCCCTCATGAACCTCAATTACTATTAGGTCCTCTATCTCCGGAGATTCTGGTTTCTGAAGCACGAACATAGCCTTTCCAGATAAGACCTCATAGATCTCAGGATAAGGTCTTCCGTTCAATGCTCTGTTGTGGTAGTGCCCGAAGGTTTTGACGTGTTCCCTGCCTAATCTCCTGTAAGGAAGGACTGTGATGTCGTAGCGCAGATCTTCATAGGTTCTGACTCCTCGGTACATGTAGTAAGCTATCTCCCCGTTCATCGACCTCTCAACAGGTTCCATCATGACCGGCTGGAGTTCTCTTAAATATCTTAAAGAGGGTTTTACATTCCCGACCAGAAGCTCCTCAACTCCAAGCTCGAAATGGTCCATCTAAATCATCGGATCTGAAGGGGGAGGATCCCTAAAAAATTTCTCTTAGAGCGAAAGATTGGTCTGCATCCCGTGAAGGACGCCCATGGACTCAGCACTTCTCGGATTTCTCAGGCTTCACTGGTAAAAGTTTTTTTAACTGTTATAACTAAACTTAATCGGTGAACTTATAATGAGGTTCAAGATCCTTATGGGGATCTTGCTGGTGGTGGTGATCGCGGTAGGAGCGTTCTTTACCATCAGCACCCGTAAGATCAGTGAAAGACGGGTTCTCATTGTCTATACATATGAAAGCCTGCTCAAATGGGGAAAGAATCCGAACAAGACCTTAGAAGCTGTTTTTGGAGGATTTGAGAGTAAATACGGATGCAAAGTGGAGGTCAGAAAGTTCAGCGACGCAAGGGCAGCTCTGCTGGCAGTGATAAACGAGAAGAACAACCCGAGGGCGGATGTGATAATAGGCCTGGACAACGTTCTAGTTCAGGAGGCCATAAGAGAGGGTGTGATCGAGGTGTACAGGCCTTCGAACATAGAGGAAATACCAAAGTGGCTAATAAACTCACTGGACCCGACTCTTCACTCGGTTCCCTACGACTACGGGCTCATAGCCTTGGTCTACGATTCGAAGAGGGTCAGTGCTGAGAAAATGGAGGAACTCACCTTGGACAGACTGGCCTCCATGTCCGACAAGCTCGTGACTGAGAACCCGTCCATAAGCAGCACAGGCCTGAACTTCCTGTTGTGGGAGATGGCGTTGTCCAAGCTTGAGGGTAGGAGCTGGACATCTTGGTGGTCTTCTGTCAAAGGCAGGGTGCTGATCGCCAAAGGATGGGGAGATGCATACAACATATTCCTGGATGAAAAACAGGGAAGGCCTATAGTTGTCAGCTACGGAACAGACCCCGCCTACTCCGTCTATTTCTATAACGACACCAGGTACAGAGCAACCCTTCTTACCTACAATGGTGAGAAGTACGGCTGGTTGCAGGTAGAGGGGATATCAATCGTCAGAGGAGCTCCACACAAGGACCTGGCCAGGAAGTTCGTTGAGTACTTTATCAGTCCCAGCGTGCAGAAGTACATACCACTCAACAACTGGATGTATCCAGCGAACAGCAAAGTAGGGCTGCCAGAGGTCTACAAGAAGTACGCCTTAGATCCAACGAAGATAAAGCTGGCAAATGAGCTCATACCAGTCGACATGATCCACAAGAACCTCAGGTCCTGGTTGGATGTATGGCGCAGAGTGATGAGCTGAGTTTTTATCC
Organism: Thermoproteota archaeon; assembly: GCA_027491735.1. Classification (GTDB taxonomy): domain Archaea; phylum Korarchaeota; class Korarchaeia; order Korarchaeales; family Korarchaeaceae; genus Methanodesulfokora. The sequence continues at coordinate 37,878 of JAOZGP010000038.1, forward strand.
TCTCATTTTTGAACCGGTGAGGAGGAAGCTTTGAGGAGATGCCCCCTTCTCATCGCTGTGATCAGCGTTTTAACCTTATGGGGATCATCAGCAGGGCTGATCCTGATCAAAGGTATCGGAGAACTGAATAAAGCTATCGGAGATCCAGGAGTGATCTCGGCAGTTAAGTTTTCCGTTTTACAGGCTCTGATAAGCGCCGCAGCCTCTGTGGGACTTGGGTCCGTGCTTGGATACATAGATGCAACTTACGAGTTCAGAGGAAGAAGTTTCCTGAGAGGCGTGATCGCTTCTCCTTTTACCCTTCCCTCGATAGGAGTTGCCCTGGCCTTCCTCCTTATATGCAGAGCGGGGATCTTGCCCAGGGGATTTCCAGCCATAGTCGCTGCTCATGTATACTACAACTATGGCTTCTGTGCAGTTATGATCTCCTCTGTTCTTTCCACGGTGCCCAATGAGATAGACGAGGCTGCTGAGGTTCTCGGAGCTTCTTCCACAACCAGATTCCTCAGAGTGGTCTTTCCTTCCGTCATCAAGGGGATTGTCTCCTCTTTCGTGATAGTCTACATGCTCTGCTTCACCAGCTTCGCCATACCTCTGGTGCTAGGGGGATCTAAGTGCTATACCCTCGAAGTTGAGATCTACAGCCTAGCGACCACCTTTCTCGACTTGAGAGAATCTGCTGCTGCAGCTCTCCTGGGATTAGGACTCACAGCTCCATTGGCGATCCTATTGATTAGAGGAAAGCCTATCCAAATGCCTGGGGAGGCTCGGAGGAGAAAAACTGTTCCCAACGGGATTTTCGGTTTCCTCATGCTAGCTTTCTACGCCTTGGCCGCTATCGCAGCGATGTACCCAATAGCATACCTCTTCATGAACTCTCTCCACAACCCAATCACATCCAGGTTAAACCCTGAGGTCTTCCTGGAGCTCCTGAGCTGGAAACACAACCCCTACTTGGGGACATCGCCCGCCAAAACCGTGATGAACTCCATCATGTACGGCATAGCTGCATCCTCTCTGGCTCTCTCTTGGAGCTTGATTGCTTATACTAGTGAGGAGGACATCTCTCCACTGGCCTTCCTTCCTTTGGCGACCTCCCCGATGACCTTAGCGCTTGGTCTGTATATGTTGGGGGATATCACAGGCCTGGAATCGTGGATTCTGATAATAATGAGCCACTGGATGATATCCCTTCCCTTCATGTACAGGTTCATGGCCTCCTCCCTCTCATCTCTAGATCCAAACCTCCTAGACGCTGCTGAGGTTCTCGGAATGGAGAGAAAAGATGCCCTCGTTCATGTGTTGCTTCCAGCCATAGCACCAGGTCTCTTGGCAGGGATATTTTACTCATTCTCTACGTCTCTCGCCGAGACCTCCGCATCGACATTGCTATCCACACCAGGACAGCAACCAATGACCGTGGCCTCGCTCCAGTTCCTGAGCGGGAGGATGCTTCAGGAAAGCAATGCTATGTCTTTTTTGGTGACGTCATTCACTCTGTTGATCTTCTTGCTCGAAGAGATTTTGCAGAGGCGATTGAGATGGTTGAAGTGAGGTTGGAGAACGTCAGTAAGAGGTTCGGATCGTTTCAGGTCCTTAGGAGAATAAGCTTCACTGCCCCCAGGTCGAGGATAACGGCCATCCTTGGGCCAAGCGGGTGTGGAAAGACAACAACTCTCAGAATAGTGGCTGGTCTTGAGAAGGCGGATTCGGGAAGAGTTCTCTTCGATGGAAAGGACGTCTCAGAGCTGGAAGCCAGGAAGAGGGATATTGGGATGATATTCCAATCCCTAGCACTCTTCCCAACCATGAAAGTAGTTGAGAACGTGATGTTTGGACTACTGGTTGGGGGAACACCGCGAGAGGAGGCGAGGAAGGAGGCTATGTCCCTCCTCAAAATGATGAGACTTGAGAGATCAGCGGATAAGTATCCACACCAGCTCAGTTGGGGTGAGAAGCAGAGGGTGGCTATAGCTAGAGCCATTGCTCCAAAACCTAGGATCCTCCTGCTGGACGAGCCCTTCAGCAACCTGGACCCTCCACTCAGAGAGAAGCTGCTGTGGGAGATGAAGGATCTGCAGAGGGGTCTCAGAATCACATTGATACATGTGACTCATGATCGAGAGGAGGCATTCGCTTTGGCAGATCACGTGATCCTGATGGACAATGGAGAGGTTCTCGCAGAAGGTGATCCAGAGAAGGTCATGGAAGATCCCGGATGCGAGAAAGTCGCAAGGTTTCTCGGAGCCAATGTGCTGGAGCTGCCGGGCCGCTTCTTGAGGGCTAAAGTGAATAAAGTTAGGATCTTCTTCTACCCTGAGGATGTGAGGGAGGGAGGACCTATAAGAGGTTTTGTAATTGGATATCTGTTCAGCAGGGGAGGTTACAGAACGAGGGTTCAGGTGGGAAGGCAGGTTGTGGAGATTCTCTTGAGAAGAAGGACAGAAAAAGGTGATCTCGTGTCCTTTCTACCTATCAAGTGGGGTGTTCTCGGTGGACGATGTTCCGGGCGCCTACATTTTGCTAATTGAAAATAAAGGGAACGAGAACGTCGAGGTTGGATCCCTCGGGGTGGTGTTTTTCCCAAGAGGGAGGTATGCCTATGTTGGATCAGCTCGATCAGGAATAATGAGAAGGATCAGGAGGTACTTCCTAGGACCTAAAAAGGTCAGGTGGCACATCGACTATCTCATCAGAACCCCATCATTTCGAGTGCTCTGCATCCTTGCTGTGCCCGGAGGAGAGGAAGGTGAGATAGTTAAGAGGATTCAAGGTAGATTCCCCTGCATGGACGGATTCGGATCCACTGATGACAGGGAGAGCAGGAGCCATCTCTTCTACATAGGCGAGTGTGGGGAGGAGGAGCTTGCTCTCATCCTCTCAAGCGCTGGCCTGAAGTATGAGATCGTGAGGGCTTTGGACGCCGGCCACCGCTGAAGCCGTTTTTCTTGATCAGAGTAATCGAAAGACCATAATCCATTGTCCGGAGATTAAAACTTTGAGCAGTTTAGGGTCCCACCTGTGGGATGCGATATTCAGATCCGGTGGAGGACTGTCGGAGGGATTGATGGATAGCAAGGAGCTCCTGCTTCCACGAGAGCTGCTGATGAGGACTGGAAGGTTCTTCTTCACCGGTTCTACTTGCACCATGAATAGCAGGTAACAGAATGCTCAGGATTTCTTCCTCACCAACAACTCAAGGCCGTTAACCGCCTCCTCAAGATCACTGGACTCTATAAGTTCCACTTTATTGGTCTCCAAGATCTTCCTCGCCTCAGGTGATATCCTAGGTATCGCTATGAGGATGAATCTCTTCGGAGATACGTCCAACACCTTGATAAGAGAGCGCAGCACATGATCGGCACCGACGTAAACATCAGACATGAGCACCTCCACTGCAAGCGCTATCTCATCGGCCGAATGAACCACTCCCGTGAACACATGTCTAACACCCGATCTACCGATCACGATGCCTGGCACATCCACATAACCTCCAACATCATTCAGGACACTCTTTAACCTCCTGCTGATGTGCTCTCCAAGGCGAGCATCAGCTATGCGGTATGAAAAGATGGGCTTCTCCTCAAGGCTGGCCTCGCTGAACGTCTTCTTACATACGGGACAGTAATATACCTTCTCTGGAGTGGAGAAAAGACTGTTACAGTTCTCGCACTTGTACTCCCTAATTATATCTTTCTTACTTAGGTGTTCACCGCATCTTGGGCATCGGAAAACCCTTCCACTACGGAACTCCTCAAATCCTCCCCTGTACTTACATACTGGACAGCTAACCACGTTCGTCACCTCCACTTGTGTGCTACCACAGCTTGGACACGAGAGGACAACACACAGAACGAGGTTTCTGCACGAAGGACAGGCCAGAGCAGTTCTCCAAAGAACTCTCTTCAACAGACCAGCACCTTCCAGCTCTTCAAGTCTAAACAAGGCAGTCTCATCATCCAGATCGAAGAGCTTTTTGAAGCTGGGGTATCTCAACTTGGACAAGACGGAGATCTCTGGATTTATCATCCCGTCCTTGTTCATCGAGAGCCGTATCAGGAACTTGTCCTTGTCAACGTCGCTCGATATCTTCATTTAAGATGAGAGTTTCACCTAACCTTATAAATTATTGGGTTCAAGTTCCTAACCCATCTGTGCAAAACAATCCGAAGACGGCTGTATCCATATAATATGAGCTTTTTCGGTAGTTCCGGTGGTGGTTGCCATTGAATCGCACCCTCACTGTTGCTCAGGGGGCTTGAAGTAACTAGACCACAAGTTCCTGTACTTCACACTCACTGGGCCGCATAGACGATACCATCACGAGCTGCCAACGGTTCTCTTCAGGGTAATCGGAGGCTAAACTGTCTAAGCAGACTTCTTCGTAGCACTCATCCCCAAAGTATGCCAAGCTAGAGGCCTGGTGAAACTGTTTCATTTTTATAGACATTAATGCATATTCTATCTGGATTTATGTCGAAACCAGCAACTAAACATGCTCTACTCCTAGCCCTTACTCTAGCAGTATGTTTAGCATAAAGCTCTAGTGGTATGTGAAGACGAAGGCAGTATCTATTCTTTTTCTCATCAAAAACTATGCTTGCGGAGTATGGTAGATGCTTTTCAGCTAGTTAGATTAGCTCACTCGCTATGGGTTCATGCTTAGGGCTGAACCTAACTTTAACCTCTATCCATGCCTTCCATTAGCACGAGGTATCTTAATCAAAACTCTATCAACATCAACTACCCTGACGTTCCTATCTCCTTTCTCATGTCCTTTACCGATGCTGTATAGCTGTGGTTTTTTCAAAATCCAATCTCTCTTGCTCAAGATACATCATAGCTCTTCTAACAGCAGAATAAGCATAGTGAGCATTACCTATAAACTTGGTAACTCTCTTCACCACTTCATTTTGCTCTAACTTCTCTTTCATAAGCAATCTATAAGCCATCTCTACACTATCTCTAAACAACCGCATTATATAAGAGGAGCTTTGCTAGATTGAACCTATCCTCAATGATGAGCTTACCCTTTATCGTGACTTTTTCTTTACTATTACTTTTTCCTCCTTCACGTGCCATTCTATCACATCCCCAACCTTCAAGTCTAAAGCCTCCCTAATGGGCTTGGGAACAGTTGTTGTATGCTTTGGTGAAATCCTGCTTTCAGCAACCTTCATACTAACCCCCAGTAGAAGTAAAGAAAAAGCTTTATAAATACTTTACCATCTCTTTACTATTGGGATCCGATTCCGATGAGGGTTGAGGAGATGAATCCATGGATGAGCCCCTGTGTCGGCGAGGGGAGTGGAACCTGCTAGGCGATTAGCAAGGGATGCTGGCTCCCGTAGCAGGCACAGGGGCGGATCTTGGGTAATGAATGTCTAGGTAGGTCTATCAATACCTGCCCTAGACACGAACCCTACAATGAGACCTAATATCCAGAAAGGTACTTCAGATGAAGCTTCTTCCAAAATCGCCCTTTGAGAAACGTGCTCGGATAGCTAACTAAACAAGAAGTTGGTGTGCAACAGATCCGAAGCACAGCTATAGACCCTGGCAATCTCCTCCAGCGAGGATGAACTGAAGGAGAACTAGATCAGAACAATCGTGTCGACTGTGGAGCGATATCAATCAAGCACGATCCCCGAGCTTAACCTGAAGACCTCGGTGAGATTGAGGCTTCTTGGAGGATCTCCACTATCCGGGCTGAGCATGTCCGTCCAGGGGAGTGTACAGATGAACGAAGAACCATTCCAGAGATGGTCTCGTCAGCTTGGACATATCTCCAGCTGCTTTCGACCTCGAGATGTTGACCTCAGATCTGATAGACTCGACAATAAGGTTGGAGAAGGCTAATCAGGTGGAGAAAAAGACGTGGTGAGGATCTTCCTTTCTTTCGTAAGCCTTTGCTTAGCGTGAGATCATCTGCAAGCTGCTGTCTTCAGATTGTAGTGGTTGACTCTCTTATTTCCACATATTTCACCAGGTGTCTCCTGACCTCATCCTCCAGGATGTCCACACCAATTCCGCTCATGTTGGGGACCTTCATGTACCCGTCCTCAATGCTCCACTCGGGCTCAACTATGTCCCTCTCGTAATACCTCCTGCTCGCGGATATGTCGCTGGGGTATACAACTCCTGGAAGGGAGGCCAAGGCGACGAGATGAGCCCTTCCCACACCGGTCTCCAACATTCCTCCTATCCATACAGGCATCCCAACCTTTAAGCAGAAGTCGTGGATTTCCCTAGATTCTGTTATGCCTCCGACTCTTCCAGGCTTTATGTTTATCACCTCGCAGCTCTTCATCTCAAAGGCCTTCACGGCCTTCTCTAAGGACGTGATGCTCTCATCCAGACAGATGGGAGTTTTAATTCTCTTAGCGAGAAGAGAATGGAAGAAGAGGTCGTCATAGGAGAGGGGTTGCTCTATCATCAGCAGGTCGTAGGGGTCCAGCTTCCTCAATGTGTCGACGTCTTTCAGGGTATAGGCAGCGTTGGCATCAACCTGAAGTGGGATATCCGAATGCTCTTCTCTTATTCTTCTTACGACCTCTACATCCCATCCTTTCCTTATCTTTATCTTTATCCTCCTATATCCAAGCTCGAGGTACCTCTCAACGTCGTCAAGAAGGTCTTCAATCCTCCCTCTTATGCCTAAGCTGACCCCGCACTCCACCCTTTCCTTGACCCCTCCTATCACCTTGGATAAACTTCTGCCTTCCTTTCTGGCGTAGAGATCCCAGAGAGCCATGTCAATTCCAGCTTTAGCCATGTTATGCCCTCTAACCTTAGCGATTCTGGTGTTCCACAACTCCTCTGGATTGTCAAACTCGGAGCCGACCACCTCTCCAGCCAGGTACTTGACTATCAGATACCACTCACACTCCGCCATCTCATGACTGTACCATGGTCCGGCACTCGCCACGACCTCACCCCATCCTTCCTCACCTCTTCTCTCCTCCAACCTGATGAGTATGCACTCCCTGTCCGCCTCCACCCCGAAGCTGGTCTCGAAGGGAGAGGTCAGCCTCATCCTCAGATGGTATAACCTCATGGACCTTATGATCAGAGCATCACCCCCGAGAGGATGTCCTCCTTCTTAGCCCTGATCAGGACGTGATAGGGCATCAGAAAACAGGCGTCCCAATATCCATGACTGAAGTAGAACATAAAAGCCTTGGCCATGGCATTTCTCCATGACTCCATTGCCAACCTGTCCTTTCTGATCTCCTCAAGGTTATCGGGAACCTTCACAAGCACAACATCGCTGTGAGGGAATTCTATGGGCTCCCCAGGGATCTCCACATCGCTGATCTTCTCAACCCTGAGAACCTCCTCCCCCAAGCTGGCAATTCTCTCGACGTTCATCACTCTGTGGATCCTCCTCTCGACGTGAGGACTTCGAATGTACCACTCGGCCTTGAGCCTATCTGATCTCATTCCCCTATTCAGACTATTGTTCATTCTTCCGTAGTAATTCATCAGAAAGGTGTTGCTTATTGCCCCAAGCCTCGTCAGGTTAAAGTAACTGTTTCCTGCCCTTATCGGGTCAAAGGTCCACTTGATGAGGTCTATTCCCCTACGAAGGGCCTCTTCCCTCTGGGCTAGCTTCAACCTGAGGCCTATACCCCTTCCCTGATATTCCGGAACCACTCCGGTGTGGTGCGAGTACAGAAAGATCTTACCGCCCTCCTCAGCTAGAAAGGCGAGTGAGTAGCCAACAACTCTTCCCTTATCCGTAAAAGCTCCAAGAACCACACCTCCATTGTCTGCTATTGCCCTTATGATCCTGTGACCAACTATCTCAGTCCTCGACATCTTCCAAGTCTCTAACTGAACCCTTACAAGTTCCCTAAACTCTTCTGGATTTCTAGGACGCCTGATCTCTATTCTCTCCGGTCCGGAGGGACCTTCTATCTCAAAGAAGGTCACCGACATTGGGTATCCTGATCTAGATCATGGCATAGTTATTAACTTCATTTCGTCGATCATCACCTCCCCAATCATCCGTAACCCTTGTGAAGCTCGTAATCATGATCGCAGGTGCCCTCCGGTGGGAGGGCCTTCGAGAGCTCTCGGATCTCCCATCAAGCCCCCTACCCAGG
>JAOZGP010000039.1 GCA_027491735.1 Thermoproteota archaeon
AGCGGGAGGATGAATCAGGGAGTGGGTTGGAGACTGTTCGTCAGATCAAGTACCCTGCATCGAGCTTCAGGATGGTGAGGTCCTGACTGTACGCTACGATCGGGCCTTGGCGGTCAAACCAGAGGGAGTTCCAGCTTCCAAAGCGCACCTAGCTGATACCATCATGGGATCCCGAGCTCACATGCCCCTTCATGCCGTCACGAACTGCATCACGTCCCCGTCAGGGGCTGCAGAGGACCATCTGTCCGGAGGAATCAAACCTAACACCAACAGCTATGCTCACTCCTCTAGATGATCCTCAGGCCACGAAGGCAATGCTTCCTCTACTATCGGACTCCGCGCTTCAACAATCTAAGAAACAGTCCTTCTCCCTCGAGAGATCTTGTCTTCCAGGTCCTCAAGCTTCCTCGAGGCCTCGTCCAGGAGCTCACATACCTCATCCGGGTTGGCTCCCATCTCTATCAGAGAGGCTAATGTGTGTCCGAGCCTTGAGAAAGATCTTCTTATCCTTCTGTTGCCCTCGCTCAACTCCAACACCCCTTTGAGGTACTCAACGTCCTTGAGAAGCTCCGCATCTCCTAGGATATGAGCGACTGTGATTATGTGCTCCTTGAGCTTCATCAGAAGGTTCTGCTTCATGTTGTCCATCTCCTTCACGACATCGAGCCCCTTATCCGTTATCTCGTAAATTCTGTCGCCGTCCTTGTCGACCTGCCTCACGATGCCCTTATCGCAGAGGTTCTTGAGGATCGGATAAACAGATCCACTGGAAGGCTTTCTTCCAACAATCCTTTCAAATTCCTTCATCAACTCATAGCCGTTCATTGGCCTTTCGCTCAACTTTCTTATCATGAAAAGCTTGAGGTAAGCGCCTCTCATCCCGCGGTCTGGGGGGAACTCAAATTTTAATTTTCGGAGGGTCCATCCAAACTCCAAGGATCTGACTAAAGGAGCTTATTCTCGGACTCCAGTCAGCTTTATCACCGATGAGGATAGTTCTGCATCCTATCTCACTTCCGGCCTCCATGTCAGATGGTAAGTCCCCCAAAAACACTGTCTCCTCTGGATTCGCGTTCATGGCCCTCAGTGCCATGTAGAGCTGCTCCTTCCTGCTGAAGCTGAATTCCCTGGTCACCACAACCTCGAAGAACCACAGGATCTTCAACCTGCAGAGAGCCAGGACAGCGGGTCTCATGGACTGCATGGTCACAACTCCCATCTTCACTCCAAGCGACCTCAACAAGTTCAGCGTCAAAAAGAGCTTATTCTTCGGCTTAGCTCTCATAGCCGCAGCGGCCTCACCCTTCTCGACTATCTCAAAGGCTCTCCTGATGTCCTCATATCCCTCTGCTGCCCTCAGGATGCTGACCCCCAGGGGCTTGAGAGGTCGGTCCCACCATCCCATCTCCTTCCTTACCTTCTCCCTCAGGCGGTCCCAGTCTATCTTCAAGTCCACAAGTGTTTCATCGAGGTCTGTTATGAGATATCGAGGCTTCAAGCTATCGCTCCTCAGATCTGCCGACCTCTATCTCATCCACGCTCCTCACAGCACATCCATTGTCTTGAAATAACTTGCAGACGAGCTCGTACGGAACGGCCTCCCCCACGAGCGTCGCCTTGAGGGTCTCAGTCTTCGCATCGACCTCTGTGACGACTATGTTCACCCTATCTACTCCCTCGATCTCACAAAGCTTCATCGACAGATCAGACAGAGAGACCTCCCTAGGCTTAAGAACATCTAGGACCAGCCTCTTTATGCTGGGCATCCGACCCACAGGAGATCTCTCCGGCCGATCTCTTATAAACTCAACTCCAGGATCGCGGATCAGCCGGTTCATGGCGCGAGAGATGGGATCCCCGTTGCTCCTCCGGGAGGAGAAGAGACCGTGAATTCTCATCAGCTCATCCCCGACCAAAGGATGCTCATCAAACCGACAAGAAGGCCAGCGGAGGTTGTTATCAAGGCGTACTGCATGATCTTCCCTCTGTTCGAGATCTTGCCAAGGTAGTATCCAAGGATGAACAGCAGTACGGCTGCCAGGATGAAGGACACAGGAAAGCAGAGCTCTGCCGGGAATCCTAGGAGAGGAGCTGTCATATACGGCAGCAATATTATCATGGAGGAGATGAGAGGGGAAAGTGAGTCAATTATGGCTGAGAGCACCGTGACCGCCCTGCTGGCCTTGCCCAAGATGCTGTCGTCGAGGTCCATGAAGAGCTCCCTCTCCATGTCCGTCAGTTCTCTCTCCCTCTCCGCCTTCTCAACGAGAAAAGTCCCAGCAAAACCGGAGATCCCCATCGCCACGCTGGAGTTTATGCACGTGATGAGCACAGTCCACATGTCAGAGCTTCCAGAGATCCTCAGCCCTGACATGACGCCGAGGGTTGCCATGGCACCATCAAACGAGTTTATGAGGAAGTACCTGCGAAGGATCTCATCGGCCTCTGTGAGCCTTATGTACTCTCGGAGCATGGTCAGGAAGCCTTGCGCCATTCCAAGGAAAGTGGAGGTGATCGTTTAAAAATTATCTCCAAAAGCCACGAGCATATTTAAAAATTCTAAAAGTAAAAAGCTAACCTCATATGAAGTCCGAGAGGGTCCTCTTCCTCTCCTCATCGATGAGAGAGGTGCAGGTCCTCCAGCTCCTCCTGACTATGGGCGGCAACTTTCCTCTCCTCCTGAGATATTCCCTTAGAAAGGACATGGTTCTGGGATCTCCGACGTAGCCGGATCCGAAGTCCCCATAGATCCTGTGGTACCTCCTTATGATCATGTCCCTCTTCACCTTGGCCAGTATTGAGGCGGCCCCCACAAGGGGGTATCTCCTGTCGGCGTGGTTCTCGGCCACAACCCTGACCCCGGTCTGCTTGTGGAGCATCTCGCCGAACCGCTTCGGACTCCTTCCGGGGGCATCCACATAGACCACATCGGGCCTCAAGTCCTCTATGATCTCGACGATCTTCTCCATCTCGAGGAGGTTCAGCCTTTCGTGAAGGACGTACCTATCTATCTCCTCCGGATCCACTATAGCGAATCTGTGTTTGACGGCCACCTCCACTATGAAGGGGACGAGCTCGACCCTTTTTCCTGGACTGAGCATCTTGGAGTCCCTCACTCCGAGTTCCACAAGCCTGTTTAAGTCCTTTTTCCTGACGAGAAGTCCGCATACGATCATTGGTCCTATCACAGGACCCCTTCCAGCTTCATCTACTCCCAGAACCAGCATAGCCAACCTTCTCCCTTATCTCCCACAGAACTTCTCGGAGAACCTCTTCGTAGTTCTTCTTTCCCTCCTCCACATCCAACATCTTCTCCTCGAGTTCTCTGGTTCTGCTCTCTCTAACTAGATCGCTGTACCTCTCCATAAGGAATTCGTAGACCTCCTTGCCAAGCTTTGTGCTTATGAGCTTGCCCTTCACGTCCAGCACATACTTCCTCATGAGTAGCTTCTCGAGGAGAGCTGCGTAGGTGGAGGGCCTTCCTATCCCTCTCCTCTTCATCTCATCTATGATCTCGCCTTGGGTGTACAGCGGAGCGGCTGGAACCCTCCTGACCTTGACCTCAACGCTCACCTCACCCTCAGGCAGGGGTCTTCTCACAGGAATCCCCCAGGGGTAGTGCTCGAGCCATCCCTCATCGAGGATCTCAACGAACCTCTCCTCCACCAACCTGAGTCCGTCGATCTCTATCTCATATGTGACCTTTCTCACCTTTGCCTTCCTGCACTGAGAGGCGAGGAACCTTCTGTATATCAGATTGTACAGCCTCACGTGCTCTTTGGTGATCCTGGGCCTTATGACGAGCAATCCTTCCTTGAGGAGCTGCACGAGCTCCTCGGCCGAGAGGGGTCTGGTCACCCTTATGCACTCATGAGCACCTCCCTCTCCCCACTTTCTTGGCACGAAGTCCTTCTTCAGGAGCTGCTCAGCTATCCTCACTCCGGCGTCTGATACCCTGGTGCTGTCCGTCCTGTGATAAGTGATCACTCCGCTTTCGAACAGCTCCTGTGCTATCTGCATAGTTTTAGTCGAGGAAAGCTTCAGTATCCTGTTCGCCTCTCTTAGAAGCTCACCTGTCGTGAAGGGGGGAGGGGGATTGATCTCAACAGCCTCTTCCTTCAGTATTCTCACCCTAGCCCTCCTGGGTCCCTCCTCCAGCTCTGCATCCAGGCTGAGGAAAAGGCCATCCCCCCTGATTATCGATCTGGGGATCTTTTTCTCATGCTCCCTAGTCCTCCTCACGATCCATCCCAGCACAGGGGTCTGAGCTCTTCCAGCGGATAGGTTCCTTCTCTTAAAGTGCTCCTGAACCCTTCTGCTCAGCTCAAACCCTATCCACCTGTCCTCTATCCTCCTGACGATCTGAGCTCTTACCCTGTTCTCGTTTATCTCCCTGAGCTCCCTTAAGGCTTGAAGGATCGCTTTCCTGGTCACCTCATGAAACTCAGCCCTGTGTATGTTGCAGTTCACCTTCTCCAAGAGACAAGCTACGTCCCAGGCGATCTTCTCTCCCTCCGTATCCGGATCCGTTCCTATAAGGATCCTGGATGACTCGGCCGCCAATCTTACTAGGGCCTCTATCGTGCTTCTCGAGTCCTTCACATCATCCGAACCACAGACCGGACATCTGTCCCCGTCCACAAACTGGTAGTTGCACTTTCTACACCTCTTTATAGTTCTGTACACGGGAACTATCCTGTCATCGATCAGAACACCATGGTATCCCTCCTCAGTCGTCAGGTCGACCAAGTGGCCCAGGGTGGCAACGACCGTGAGGACCTCCATCCCTGTGGAGATCTCATAAACCACAGCCTCCCCCACATTCCTCACGGATGGCTTGCCAAAGAACCGCGAGATCGTGCGGGCCTTGTTCGGGCTCTCAACTATGAACAGGATGTGCTTGAGAAGCTCGCCGCCCTCCCTTCCTCCCTTCAGGATCCTCCTTCTGTCCTCCTCCAGCTCCCTTCTCAGGCCATGGAGGTCCACCTGATCTAGGGAGGTGAACTCTATATCGTATATGCTAGCTCTCTTGAGGAAGTAAAGCGCAAGCTCCTCTTCCTCCAGGAGAAAGGAAGCCCCCCTAGTCAAACGTCCTCTGAGCAGCCTAGAGGTCCTTCCTGAACCCTGTATGTACGATACGAGGTCCGGGATCACGACCTTGAGCTCCTTCGTCATGAGGACTCCCTCGAACCTCTCGCCTGCTCTCATCCTCTCCAGGGCCTCGGAGACAATCTTTCTCCCTCTCTCCACGATGTCGTTTGAGAGGTTTCTTCTCAGCTTTTTCGCTAATACTAGGGCTTCTCTCCCAAGAGAAGAGGAAAGAAGTGTTAGAGTGAGGGATACCATCCCAGGAGGGAGGTTCTCAACGTCCCCCAGGCCTATCTCGAATCTTGGAGCTCCGTAGAACACGGCATACTTCACAGTCTCCGGGAGATCAAGCCCCCTCACAAGAACTCCGTAGGGCTTGGCAGCCCCTACCAGGATGTCGTACTCCCCCCTCCTGAAGGAATCGACGGCCTCCGGGTCAGAACCTCGCAGAACCCTATACCTAATGCCAGCCTGATCGAGAGCAGGTAGAAGTTCATTCAGAGCTTCCATCCTATGCAGAAAGAGGAGACCACCTGCTCCCATCGTCTTAATGAGATTCACAACTCTTTCAGGGGTTCTATCCCTCACCAAAACGTCTAAGACATTCCTTATGCTCTCCTTCCTTATCACGCCGACATCAAAGCCGAGCACCTTTCTCAAAAGCTGAGTTCTCCTCCCAGCCCTCCCTGTAGCGCTCGCTATGAACAGGACGCCCCTTCTTCCGTGCTCATCATAGGCTCCCAGAAGACTCAACACCTTATCCAGGTTCCTAGAGGCCCTGAGCATGGCGTCGACATCATCAACGAAGATGAAGTCAAACCTCTTGTCCTCCAGGAGGCCGAAGTTTCTGGTCAGGAACTGGTTGGTTGTGATCAGTATGTCGAAGTCCCCCTCGCTTATCCTCTCGGTCAGGACCCTTCTCAAGCTTGATCTGTAGGCTATCATCCTCGGCTGGATTCCCGCTCTCTCAGCATATCTTTCGAGAAGCCCTTTTGACTGCTCAACCAACATGATCGTGGGGACGAGGAGGTAAGATCTCTTTCTCTCTCTGCACAGAAATAACGAAAGGATCAGGCCTAACACAGTTTTTCCTATTCCGGTCGGAGCTACAGCAGCGAAGCTGGTTCCCATCAGTATTCTCCTTGCCCAAACTCTCTGTATCTCCCAGGGATCCGATCCCAGACAGGTCCTGAAGAACTCGAAGAACTCCTCGGCCTTCTTCATGGATCTGAAGATGTCCGTCTTCTTAAACCTCCTGCAAGACTTCTCATAAGTCTTCAGAGTTTCCTTCGAACCGGGACAGAGCTCCCTGAACTCGGCGGGTATCATGCTCTCCCTTCCAGTGATCAAGGGTTCTCATGGAGGAGCCTTCGGAGAATTTTTAATTTAACTTAACTTTTAAAGAGTCCACAGCTCAGACCGGACGAACTCCTCGCACCCTTAAAACCTCAACTTTTAATCGGTCAACGTGCATTAAGGTGCTGAGCGACGAAATGTTTAAGAGAGATCGTGGCCAAGTTCTGATTGCTCTAACTAAAATAATCTCCCAACAATTGTTGTCTCGGGATGGTGAACTCACATGAATAGAGGAGCTTTGGTGTTCTTGCTCCTGATGTTGTTACTGCCTCCAGTGATCCTCACGACTGCAACGCCCATATCAGACTTCCCAGCCCCGTTCGTCCAGGGCGGAACAATATACGCCTCTGACGGAACGCCGACGATGGCCATAGTGATAGGGGACAAGGCGGCCACCTGGGACATGCTTGGCGC
>JAOZGP010000007.1 GCA_027491735.1 Thermoproteota archaeon
GCGCCAAGCATGTCCCAGGTGGCCGCCTTGTCCCCTATCACTATGGCCATCGTCGGCGTTCCGTCAGAGGCGTATATTGTTCCGCCCTGGACGAACGGGGCTGGGAAGTCTGATATGGGCGTTGCAGCCAGCGGGGAGACACCCACCAGCAGCAGGGCCACCAGAACGGTTAGGATTCCGAAAGTCGCTAACTTCTTCATGTTTGCACCTCCCAACCTGCGCGGTTGGGCTGGGAGGAGGTGGCTGAAACCCCATATAAACATTGTTGTTGAAACGTTGCAGAACGTTGCTGAACGTTGCTGAGGGTTAGAGGAGACCTTGCTGTTGTTTGTGAGTTGTCAGCTAAACTGAGCTGAATGATAATCATGATTGAGATCCCACCCATAATCGTGATGTCTCTACAACAGCGCTCAGCGAGATGCCTTTGCAAGGCCGGCCACGACCGCCTGATATCGTGCTCTCTCAGCACCCCTGATGTGACAACTCCTAATATATATCCTAAAAGAATAATTGATAAGTAGAAACTTTGGGCTTAATCTTAATAAGCCTGTCCAGCTCAAGGCTCAAGAGCCCCGGTAGCTCAGCGGTCAGAGCGGCCGCCTCGTAAGCGGCAGGTCGGGGGTTCGAATCCCCCTCGGGGCTTTTTGTCCTCAACGTTCCAACGTCAACTAGTTCTTCTTCTGAGATCTCTGGTCTCAAGAAGCTCGAGCATGTCTTTCCCTTGCTTCACGAACGACCTCAGTTTGTCCAACACGATTTCAGCAGCTCTCTTAACGGCACGGGGGTTTTTGGAGGAGATCTGCACCAAGTAGCGAGGAGACCCTATCGAGCAAACGGACACCTCTGCCTCCCCGTGCCTGCCGCATACTGAGGACAGGGCCTCCTTCACAAACTCGACGCCATCCGAGCGATACGATATGAGTTTCACCGTCATCTGCCTCACATACACGGGCCTTTTGAGCTGAGTCCTGGCGACCTCGTAGAGCTTCTCAGCGATGTCCCCTGATATCCCGGCCTTAGTCAACACCTCCGGACCGGATACCGCTGAATCCTCGAGAGCCCCGAGGGGATCCCTGAAATAGGAATCAAGCCTCTCCCAGACATCAGATACCAATTCTTCGTCCTTTAAAGCCACTCTTATCAGTGAAAGTGCTCTGTTCTTGCACTTCCACTCGGTCATCTTTTGAGAGGCATCCATCTCGGACACATACCTCAAGGAGAGATCCACCTGTCCCTTCCTTCTGTTAACCCTCATTACTCTACCGACTACCTTCTCTCCTTCCCGTATGAAGTCCCGCAGATCTCTTATCCTCCCGGAGGCCACGTGGCCCCTGGGGATATAGGCCTCCAACCCCCCATACTCGTCCAGTGTACAGATGACTCCATGCTCCTCAACTCTCCGCACAGTAGCTACAACCAACTCGTTTCTCCTGGGAAGATCTCTGCTCATGAGATCAACCTTCTCTGACTTTTCCGAAGGCGTAGACAACCTGTCCTTTTATCCTGACCTTTCCACCTGTCGGCTCGGCCAGGACTTCATCACATATCTGACACCTCACGACACGAGAGGCGTGAGAGTACACCAGTTGCTCGTTGCCACAGCTCGGACATCGAATCCTCAGGAAACAGCTCATGTTTGTCCCTCACCTCTTGATCTCAGTTTTGGATAGTCTTCCGAAGTTTCTGCTGATCTTTCTGCCGCACTCCTTACAGGTTAACATGACCACCACCTTCTTCGTCAGCTTTGCCTTCCTTCTAAGCCTACCTCTGGGCTCTCCACCATACCCAGATCTCTTCCTCTCAAGCTGCCTTAGGCCCCAGGACAAAGTCCTGGGTTTCCCAGCCTTGTACAGAGAGACCTTATGAGGAGTATGAGCATTGCATCTGGGACAATAAGTTCTAATCTCGCCAGGGACCTTCAATCAACCACCTCCACGTAACCCTTTGACTCCAGGGCCACGGCGTTCTTCCTGGGGATCAGCGCAACATCCCCATCCCTGAAAGGACCGTACACCCTGAGGTCGATCCCCACTATGCTGGGGATGCTCTTTTTAAATATTACCTGAACTAGGTCCGGACCACCTCCTTCCGACCTGAGAAGCCCTTTTCTGTGCTCAAATATAGATCTCAGATGCTTTCTCTCAGACTCCGGGATGCTTTCCATGGGAAGGTTCTTCGACATCAAAAGAACGAACTTCTTGAGGGCCCTGAGCTTAGATATCTCGTCCACAAGCTCTTCACAGATCTCCGCCTGCCTCGTCAGCATGATCTTCAGGATTCCCTCCTGGATATTGGCCTCCTTGCGGAGATCTGCTATGAAGCTGTCCGCCATCCTGTAGAACTGATCAGGGAGGTCAGTGAGGTTCGGTGAGGTGAGCTCCTCAACCCATATATCGATCAACTTCGAGTAGCTCAGCCTCCTACCCAATTGAACCACGCCCCTTCAGAACAATGAGGGCAGCAGCATGAACCGGAAGCTCCACGACCTCACCAGGATTGAAGGGTCCGTAGTTCCGGTCGAGAATCCTGAATTCAGGGACTCTATGTTCTATCCTGACGGTAACCGGATCCTCGCTCAAGCCGACAGCGTTGATGAATGGATTGAAGTCCTCGAACTCTGCCAGGGGAAGGGTCATGGCCCTGAGCCCCGTCTTGCCGTGAAGGCTGTTGGGTATCCTAGTCAACCTCTTGATGTCAAACGTAACTGCCTCATCTATCCCAGCTGAGTACCTCTCGACCATCTCATTCACTACGTCCCTCAGCTCTTTTCGTGAGATCTTTGCTAAAAGTTCTTTCTCCTTCTTCAAGACCTTGTCTGGAAACAGAGAGAGAAGCGTCCTTGAGAAGCGTCCCCTCCAACCCGCCTCACTTGGATCCGGGATTATATAACCTTCCTCCGTTTTCTTCATGATCCTCTCAGGGGAAAAGTAGCGCCCCCTCACGTAATCAACTATCTCCATCCTTTCACGCTTTCCAAGCTTGATGAATCCTCCTGCTAGAACCCTGATGTGAAATCCCCTGTTTCCTGTGTAGGAGACAAGGAGATCCCTCTCATCTATGGAGAAGTCTCCGAGGAGGATGTCCAAAACCTTTTTCACCTCCCTAAGCGCTGCTTCAATGCAGTGCTCGTTGAGCCAGTCCAGCCTGAGGATCTTGGAGCTCCCGCACCTGGGGCAGATGCTGAACTCCCTCATCGATTCGTGGCCGCATGACCGACATGCATAGAGATCATCTCTGTCACAGAGATCACATCCGAGATCTGTTGAATCTATGTCAAAGAGAAGCTCCGCTCCTTCCATGCTCCTAGACCTCGAGCTGGGATTGTCGTAGAGACCAACGGAGTAGTAGGCGTGTTTTGGGACCATTCTCATGAGGTAGGCCCTCAGCTCCTCCAAGCTTTCGAAGCTTATATACCTCCTGACGTTGTCATCGAAGTCCATGAACATGAACTCCCTCCTCTCTACCTGAGGGGCGAAGATCGCCTTGGACCTCTCAACGTAGTACCTCTGAAAAGCCCTTATTATGCTGATCACTTCCTTCCACCACGATAGAGCTCACACTCATCTCCCAGACAGAGCCCCCAGGATCTCAGCCTCTCGCATCCAGGAGGTTTATACCCCCTCCTCGCTATCTGGGATACCTGATACCTCGTCACCCTCTCGTTGAAGTCCGGCGCCGCCCTGAATAGATCGACGATCTCGTCCTCGGAGTAACCGCTCCTCAGCAGATGAGCAGCCAGGGCAAACCTAGCTTTGTGGGACAAGTTCTCCCCCCTGGAGAGATCGTCCAACAGTTTTTTTATACATGGAAGAAGGGTCTTCTTCCACCTCTTAACCCCCCTCCTCTTTTTTCTAGCTGAGACCATGGTCAGAATCTCATCTCTGATCTCAGCGAGTGGTGGCGGGAGATCAGGAGCTTTTTCAGGTTTTAGGAGCTTTGATCGAACTGCCTCCGCTAGCAAACGACGGAATTCATCCAATGTCAGGAAAACTCTGCCTCCTCTGATTTCTCTGTTGACCAGCTTCCAAGAAGATCCCCCGAATCCTGAGGCAAGCCTCAGGTAATCAGGTATCGCCACCGCCACACGCCCTTCATCTGAGAGGACATCCATGTCGAAGGTGTTCCTCGCTAGAAGAAGGAGGTCCTGTCGAGATGTCTGTTGAGATACGTACATAAACCTCTTGCTCTCATGCTCAGCAAGCATGTTCCTCAGAAGAGGATCCCCTGCGTTCTCCACTATAAGTCTGGCTATTATCAGACCGTAAACCTCATTCATCGGTTTAAGCGTATCCACCTCGAAGTAGACCCTTCCAAAGGCGGAGCGCTCGAGCTTCCTTCTGGCGATCATCCTGGCTGGGGTGAGGAGAGGATCATAAGCCAGCTCCTCTATGGTGACAGATTCCTCTTTTACCAGTTCTTGTGCCTCTTTAGAGAATGGAAACCGAGCTATAAACTCCATTCTGTCACTTCTCGGATATGTGTGCTAGATAGTAAATTATGCCGGCCTCAGAGATCCCTCCTATCGGATAGAACATCTTCATTGGTCTTTCTGTGGAGATCTCCATTCTCACCTCCCCCACAACCTTGGCGGGGCCGGCCATCTTGTCGAGGTAGCTGAGGGGATACATGCTCTCGGAGGGTTCATCGCTCCATATGTCCATGACCGCTGGATCCCCACGCGTGAGAACAGTCTCCGACTCGCCTCTATCGCTTTCCACTCTGAAAACAGCTTTTTCGTTGTCTATGGCTATCCTAACATCGGAACCCATCAGCTTCAAGTCTCCAACGATCTCAGGGAGTTTTCTGCTGTCCATTCTGAGCCTGCTCTTGAACTCCACCTTTGGAGATTTCATTTCGAAGGGTTCCCCAACAAGAAGGGGAAGTCTGAACGTCTTCCGATAATCAGCAATGCTGCTGACCACAAGCCTCGATTCCATGAACTCCAGCTTCACGCTATTTGCTCCCCTGATCCTCTTGAGCACCTTCTCGAAGTCCTTGAAGTTCACGGTGTAGTATCCCTCCGACTCGACCTTGAACTCGGAGAACACATCAGGAGGCAGGATAAGCTGTACCATGGCCGTCTTAGCGGGTTCCAGAGCGGAGAGCTTCAGACCCTCGTTCGGATCTACCTTCAAGGTGGCCTCATCCACTATAGCAGATATGGCCGACACGATTCCCTTAAAGAGCTTCGCATCATCGAAAAGGACTTCAGCGCACACCACTCATCCCTCCCAAGATCCTCCTCTTTATCCTTTCAACCTCACCTCTCAGGTTTCTAATCTCGTTGAGATGCTTTAAATCTATCCCGGACAGATCGACTATGACCTCAGCATCGATCTCCTTGGTCTCGTGGTTGGCTCTCTTCGGTGAGCCGATCACAAGAACGGGAGTCTTTGGGCCGTAGCGAGATGCCTCATCGGTGAACACGCGGGCCTTGCCCGTTCCATCATTTATCATTATACAGTTCTCCACCACATCAAGTATTATTCCGATCACCATGACACGCTCCCTGTCCTGAGGGATTTCGGATATGGATGCCCACTCCACTGTTCTCACCTACAGAAAGCGAGTAAGTCCTTCATCATCGCCCTCCTCGTCCTTGGGGAGATCAACTCCCTTGACCATCTCCTCATCCGAGAGCTCGGCCGTGCCCTCCATTTTAAAGAGTGCTCTGGCTTCCTCCTCCAGAAGGACAACCCTCTCGAGCACGTAACCTCCTATCTCATGCTCTTTCAGCACATCCAATGTGGGCTTCAGGTACTTGAGAGCGGTCCCCTTGTGCACAGTTAGGGTCAGCTCCCCGCCGCATCTGTCACACCTACCGCTTACCGGCATCCTCCGGTACTTCTTGTTGCACTTGACGCATCGGAATCTCTGAGCCGAGAACTTTCTAAGGTTTCCGGCTATATCCCTTACAAAGTGCTGTGAGATGGCTCTAACCAGGGAATCCTCTAGGTTGACCGCCCTTATCTTTTTCTCAAGTTCGATGTGGCTCCTCAGCTTGTCCAGCATGTTGTCCAGCCTCCTGTAGGATGTTACGAGCGGCCCGTTGCATATGTCGGAGACCTCGTTTGTGAAGGGTATGGAGGGGATCTCCTCCTCCGAGAGCTTCATCCCAACGCTCTGAATTACACCCCGTTTGATGAGCTCGGAGGGATTGACCTGTTTGAGCGTCATCTCATAGAACTCAAGGGGATATTCCCGAACGGTCTCTATGTTGTAGGTCTCGTCATCGATGTACTCCAGGTTTATCTTGGTCGTCAGGAGGAGGGGCGTGTCCTCTCTACCACCTGGCTTGGAGGGTAGGTATTCCTTGGAGAAGTTGAGCAGAGCATCGAGTCCCAATATTATTGAGTCCTCATCACCGTCTACATTCCTTCTCTTAGCAGCGTGAAGGAAGGGGTGAGCGAATACGACATCGACATCCGTGAACCCTATTATTCTGGAGGCGTTCGCTGTGAAGGTGTGTGGAGAGATCGTGAACACGATCTCTCCAATAAGATCATCTGGCTCGTTCACGTTATAGTACTTCGGGAGACCATAGAACTTCTCCAGTAGCTCATCGACGAATTTAGCCACCCTTACCAAATGTTCCCCTGCCTTCCGCGGTAGGATCATGTCCTGGATCTTCAGCTCCAGCAGCTGATCATCATGCACCAGCGGCTTTCCATACATGTCCACTGTATAGCCGAGCTCCCTGAGCTTTTCCACGGACACTCCTATCTCTCTAGGTCTGAAGTGAGTCAGGGCAGCGTTGGTGGAGTCGAATCGGATTGTTCCGTCCTTAAAGACGCTCAGATCATATTTAGCCCTGAGTATTCCCTTCTCTATCGGTTCTGGGGATTTGCTCCCGCTTGTGAGCCCCACAACACCTTTGACGTTGTCTATGCTGCCCTTCGCTATGGAGAGAGCTTCTCTAACGAGATCATCTATGTCGATAAAGGTCTCCCTGTAGGGAACGGGCCTCTCCTTCGGATGTCTGAGGCATTTTCTGTTCACTTTAGCACCGCAGACCGGACAGAACAACAACCCCTCAGTCCTGACATCGCACTCACGACAGTAATACTGGGGGGTCACCTTGCCGCAGCGGGGACATCTCCTCAGAGCTACCTCCACTCTTATCTTACTGTTAGCTCTCGACAGAGACCTCGATCTACCCTTAAGGTTTCCCAGTGGAAACAGTAAGTTTATTGGCGGCTTCATTTTCCTCTGTTTTGCTTTCTCAGGCCGACCTACTCTCATCCCCACGTAATAGGTGGTCTTCGGCATGACCTTGAATGGAGCCAGATCGTTCACGGCCTTTATAGTCGATGTATTGGAATAATTTGTCTTATCAAATTCACCCATCCTGCTAAGCGTTGAGAAGAGGGCCTTCGCGTCGTCTCCGAGGACCACGATTCTATTGTTCACGACCTTATGAGGAACGCATAGTTTCTCCAATATCAGCTTCAGAGCTGGAATATTTGGTATTTCGGCTGTCCTTCCATCGAACGTCGATTTCCTTAGACCGTCCATCAACACGGTCAGCTCTTCGACCGTTATGTCGTGCCAGAAGTAAACCCACCTCGGGTGCATTGGCACGTCGTACTTTAAGCTCAGGGACAGAGCTTCGTCAAAGGATACATTCCCCGCGTCGTCAACATAGACCCCTCTTCTCTTGAGGAGAGCAGTCCACCATTCCTCAACCCACGGAGAGGGTATGAGGGCATGGTTGTTCTCCAGAAACTCCCCCACACCGATGAGGACATCACCTAAGAAGAGTATCCTCTCCACCTCAGGACCTAGTTTTTCTGCTTCCTCCCTTGAGGTCACCCTGACAACAGAACCATCTTTTAGTAGGACAACGGGCCCCTCTATGCTATCGACTGGCATGACTACGGCGCTTTTTCCAGGTCTTTCGATGCGGACCTGGGTACCTACAGCGAGGAATTCATCCAGTAGAACCATGGTAGCTGGATGCACACCCACAGATGCCAAGCCCGTGTTTCTGGCGTGACCGTACCTGAGACGAAAACCTCCGGGAAGAGCTGGATAGGAGAGAATCGGCCTTCCGACCACAGCATCCTTCATGTATTTGTAGTTCGGAACTACGGCCCTCTCCAATCCGGATGTCTGCTCTTTTTTCTTTTTTTCGGGCCTCTTTAACCGTTCGAGCCACTCCCAAGATGAAACATCGAAGTCACCCACCTTTTCGGAGATCTCCCTTGTCAGCTTGAGCAACTTCTTGGCCTTCTGGACTATGCAGTCGTTCAGGACCAGGACTGCCCCCCCTCTCAATCTGTTCGTTTCAACCTCTGGGAGGTCCCTGTTGGATGACACCTCCACCTCCTCTGTGGGAGGGCCTGTTATCTCCACAGGAATATTCTCCGCAACCATCCTGATCTCATCCACTGTGGAGTTGTACTGGAGATGGGCTACCCTCTTGTAGAGCTCAACCTCCTCTATATACCTGGCCACAAGCTTCTTAGAAGGTTTAAAGCGAGGTATTCCCATCTTTTGTCTGACGTAATCGGCCATAATCACGCTTAAAGCTCCTTCCGTTCCGCCCGCTGTTCTTATAGGTCCGTTGTAGTAGACAGCCAGATGTCTCGAGTATCCAGTCGATTTTATGGCGACCTTGCTTATGCCCTCAACTGGGGCCGACACGACGGCATCCGTGACTACAGCCAAACCCACCCTGACCGCCAGCTCAGCTATTCCCTCTGGATCTTTGATATCGACCAGCTCAGTCCCTTCCAGTGATGATTGTATTATCTCGCTGATCACCCTGAACGCCAGAGTGTACTTATCCAACCCCCTGTCCAGCCAAAAGTCTATTCTCTTTCCTATCTCCTCGTATCCAAACAATGCCGCTATCCTCTCCGATGGAAGGTTTGCTCTTCTTATTTCCACTTCTGTAGTGACATCCTTCCCTGTGGACCTAGCTTTCTCAGCCACCTCGTAGAGCTCGGAGACCTTCCGTTCAATTTCATTGAAATACCTTCTATACACCACCCATTCTGACTCCTCACTGCTTTTATAACTTTCGCAGCATTCGTGGCGGAGAGCCTTTCCGTCCCGATCCACTGGGTGTCTTCGGAGGTGGTCCGCGCACCCCGATCGGGGTTCATACGTTGCTGAA
>JAOZGP010000033.1 GCA_027491735.1 Thermoproteota archaeon
GGCCTCGCCTCGATGTGCTCCAATACCAGCCTCCTCACGACCTCCTTTGGGTCTTCAAGTTCTGAACCTCTCATGAAGCGGAGATTTCAGCCGGATAAAAAGTAGCTTGTGTGGACGAGTAGTTCCGGTGGATCCCCTATGAAGTTATTTAATGTGCCGTTTTAGCAGCGAAGGTGACATAGGTTTAAATAATTTAATGTGCCATTCTATATTGAAAGGTGACTGCAATGTACTTGGAGAGCTTCAGGGCGGAGTTAGCTAAGAGCTTGCTGGGCAGCTTGTTCAGGGTTAGGGATGTCGAGAAGGTTCATCCTAGGGCCAAGGAGTACTTGCACAGGTTGAGCAAGAGAGGCATAGTAAGGCGCGTCGGCTGGGGCTGGTACTATATGCCCGTAGAGTATAGGGATGCTTGGGAATTCTTAGCCAGAGATAAGGGGTTCAAGGTGATAATCAAGCAGACGGCTGCGAGCATATGGAACTATGACTTCATCCACCGAGACATATATTGGTTAGCCGTCGAGGACCGATCCTACAAGAAGGCTTTAGAGGATTTCGCAAGGCAGATGGGCTGGAGCTTCGAAGTGGAGTACTACGATAGAGTACCCTACGAGTACGTGAGGGTCGACGAGTTGTTTGTTGAGTCTCCCGAATCCTGCATAGCAAACTGCATATCTGAGTGGTCCTTCACCGATGCGTTTGCGATATTATACTTCAGGAGGGATGAAGTAGACTTCGAGAAGTTGAGAAAAATGGCTAGGTGGAAGCGCATATCTAAAACGGATACTAGGGTATGGACAGCAATAAAATACGGCTGCAGCTTACTAAACGAGAAGTTAGGGAGGCGAGTCTTCAGAGTCAGATCCACCGACTTAGAGCGTGAAGATATCAGGGAGTTGATAGAGGAGGCCGCCGAAAAGGTGGTCGAGTTTGCCTAGGGCCGTAGAGCTGATGAGGCGTCGCGAGGAGGAGATACTTAGAGCTTTAAAACACTTATCGGAGAAGACAGGCGGGTTCACTGCTCCAAGGCTCCTCCTTATTGGGGGTTATGCATTGAGAGCCTTTATTCCGTTCGCGAGGTTTACGAGGGACTGCGACTTCGCCCTCAAGAAAGAAGATGGATGGCGATAGAGAGGTTGCGCGATATGCTCCCCGATGGCTTCTCGGTCGAGCAGCTGGAGAAGCGCGGTAGCTACGGGTTCATGAGATGCGTTAAGCTCGTCAAGCATGATAGGGCGGGGGTTAAGGTTTCCCTAGACTTCATGGAGGGCGAGATAAGGGGTAGAGGACGTAGGGACGTGATACTGATCGACAATGTTATGATGAGAGGAGTAAGGGCTACTATTCCTGTTGCCAGCGAGGAGATTACAGTTCTCGTTCCGAGCTACACCGACTACTTTATAATGAAGGTCGTCTCAGCTAGGCCGTCAGACGTTCGTGACATAGCGTCACTCGTACTTGAACAGGGGCTCCCGCGGAACCTGCCCACGCGGATAAGACAGATCCTACCTTATCCCGAAATTTTCAGGACGAGGCTTGAGGGAAGCATAATTCCTGTTATGAGGAGGCGTACGTTCATCGACGGCTGGAGGGGTATTTTCGGGACGACCAAGTACGGTGAGGAGGATAAAAACGTGTAATCGAGTCGTTAGAGAGACTCCTCGAGGAGCTATAAAATTCATAGCTAGGAAAGCTAATAATTTGGCTGAAGCATCCTCTATCGGGCTCCGAATATGTCCATAAAACCCGACGAACTAAAAGGCTTCCTGACGGGCTGTATAGAAGCTGGAAAAGCCTTGGTAGAGCTAGCTAGTCGGGGCTATGACTGCCTCCTGAGACCTTGCAGGGGTGCATTTCCTGTTCTGGTAGGAGCCATCGAAGCTTTGAAGAGCGTCGAGGGAGGAGAGGAGTTTCTGGAGAGTTTCTACGCTCCTTATCCTCATCCCATGCTCGAAGGAGTTCACAGGAAGAGTGGAGATTTCAGGCTGTTGATCTGCCCTTTACGGCGCATGTGAAGCTTCCGGAGGATTACAGGCGGAGGTACGGCTTTCAGGTGTATATCGATGAGGTTGAATCGAGCTAGTAGAGCGGATAAGAGTAAAGGGTAGAGAGAACAATACAGCTTTTCGTGATGATAACAACGATAATAACATAATGATGACGTTTAATAGCTGGCGGGGTGATCTTCCCCGATGTCTCTCTATGTGGTCACGGGAGGACTTGGGTTCATAGGAGCAAATTTGGTGAAGGGGCTTGTGAGGAATGGCCACGAAGCAGTGATAGTGGACAATCTACACACAGGATCACTGAAGAAGCTTCCCGACGGCATCAAATTCGTGAGAGGAAGAAGCAGGGACGTGATCAAGGTGAAGGATCGTGTGGACGGGATCTTTCACCTGGGCATATACTCAAGCTCCCCCATGTATCGAGAGGATAGGAGGCTGGTGGCTCAGGTGGTCGAGGATGCCGTGAAGGTGCTGGAGTATTGCAAGGAAAGAGGAATCAAGCTAGTGTATGCCTCCACCTCCTCCATGTACAACGGAAACCCTCTTCCCTGGAGGGAGGACATGCCCATACTGGTCAAGGACTTCTACACGGAGGCTCGCTACTACCTTGAAAGACTAGCTCAGCTGTACGGAGATATGTACGGAGTCAAAAGCGTTGGTCTGAGGCTGTTCAGCGTCTACGGGGAGGGAGAGGAGAGCAAGGGGAGGTATGCCAATGTGTTAACACAGATGATATGGGCCAAGCTCAGGGAGGAGCCCTTTGAGATATATGGAGATGGAACTCAAACCAGAGATCTTGTCTACGTGGGTGATGTCGTGAGGGCCTTTCTGCTAGCGATGGAGAGCGATGTTCAGGGGGTATTCAACGTGGGTTTCGGTAGGGAGGTCAGTTTCAACGACATGGCCAGACTCACTGGAGTTAGGGTGAGGTACGTGGAGAACAAGATCAAGAACTATGTTATGAGGACCCTGGCTGATACGACGAAGGCTGAAGAGATGCTTGGATTCAGGGCCCAGGTCCCTGTTGAACAGGGTGTTAGAATCTTAGAGAGTTACTACTCCAAGTTTCTGAGGGTCGTGTGAGATGTTGTTGGAGCTCATGGTCCTTCTGGTGATCCTCCTCGTGATCTGGGTTGTCGTCTCCCTTCCAGTGTTCTTGGCTTCTAGGGTTGTGGAGGAGGGAACTTCATACACCAAGGCCATGCTGGCGACGTTGTCCGGGATAGTCGCCTCGTATGTTGTGATGAAGCTTTTAGAGCCCATGTCTCCGGAGATATCTCAGGTAGCTGGATTTCTCGCCACAATAGTTATCTACAAAGCGATATTCGAGACTGGATGGGCCAAGGCCTTCGCTATAGCTGTGATAGCAATTGTGGTGGAGATCCTCCTGGTAATGTTTCTGATGCTCTTGCTGTCCCTTCTGGGAATAGCCATACCCTCAGCGCTCTGGCCTCCTCATCCCAGAGCCAAGATGTTGCCCTTCTGATCTCTTCTTTACCTCTTTCAGGAAAAGGTGCAGCCTGTAGGTCGAGACGACCCGATCCTCGAGATATCTCCTGACTTTGTCCTCAAGGAACTTGGTGAAGCTCCTCCACCTCCCGAAACCTCTGTTCCTCAGGACCTGATGGCTGGACCCTATCTCGGAGAGCACATCCTTCAGGTGGACTCTCTCATCCCCTATGAACCTCACGACGTCCGGGGGTACTGGGTCGCCGAAGACCTCTCTGGCCCTGCTCCTGAGAACTGAGATCCTCTCAGACCCCCTCATCCCCAGGATCATGTAGTAAAGTCCAGGGCTCACCGGCCTAAGGGCCTCCAGGAGAGTGTCCAGATCGTACGTCACAAGGATGAAACCCGAGTTCAGGGCTTTCTGGATCTCAGACAAAACTCTCTCATTTGACTCAACGACCACTGCAACTTCCTTGACAAATCTACTGAACAAGACATTCTCTCCGTCGAAAAGAGCTAGATACAGAATCTTAACATCATCAAACTTCACCAGAACCGCTTCCAGGGACATGATCCTAAGGGATGTGGAGGGTGCCGGTATTGAAACCTTTAGACCAGAGATCTCCACGGGAATTCTTCTCTCAGCCATGATGTAGTCTACAACCCTTGCTGCATATCTCCTGGCGAGATCCCAGTTGGCACCAGAGGAGATGAACTCCAGATGGGCCTGATCATCCACCTGCATAAGAAGGATCTCGGTCATCTCGTCTGGCTCAAAGCCCAGGATCTCGTCCTTTACAAGCTCCCAATCCATGCTCTCAAGGATCCCTGCGTATCTAGGCTCATGCACGCTCATGAGCTTTCTGTTACCCACGTTCACCACATCGTAAGCTATTGTCTCTAGATCTATACCGAACCTCTGCCTCAAGACCACACACATTATAGCGAGCCCCGTCCTGAGCCAGGTAAGGTCCTCAGCAGGATCCAACTCTATTGTGTGGCCGTAGGTGTAATCCGAGTACCTGCCTCCGGTCTCAGCTATCACTTCCAGCTCTCTCCTGTCCTTCACGAAGTAGGTCCTATCCCCCGACGATATCGGCCTGATGGGACCACTCAGGTTCCAGTAGACTCTGTTGGGCATCTTCCTATACAGACCGAAGCCCGACACTGGAGGGTCCACCACACATATGACCTCGGAGTGCAGTCTGCCTCTTCTGTAATCTCCGAGCAGGTCAGGCACCTCCCCCCAAGATCTCTTCACCTTCTCGTACTCCTCGAGAGTGTAGCCGAATTTATCGCTTATGGCTCTGAAGTTCGTTACTGGGACCAGCTCGACCCCTGTGACGTAACGTCCTCTTCTCCTGAGGCTGTAGACAACTCCGTCAGAGCTGTAGTCTATACAACCGACCTGAAACCTCTCTACGAGGTCGCAGTAACCTATGTCGGGCAGGGACCTCGGACCATCCGGTGACAGCATGACCCTCTTTATCCCGTAGGGAGGAGCGAATTCGTAGAAGTTCAGGTTTCTCCATGTTCTCTTACCTCTTTCAGTGAATTCAGCTCTTCTGATAAGACCTAGGCTCCTGAGAAGCTCTATCTCAGCTTGACTGAGGAACTGTCTGAGCGCGGGTGACATGAACTTGTACATGGCCTCGAAGAGCGTTGAGTACTTGTTCTCAAGACTGACCAAGGCAATCTCCAGCCTCATGTTGCTCCACTTCTCCAGGGCCTTGACTCCTCTCAATAAAAGCTCTCTATCCCAGCTTCCCCATGGAAATATCACAGTCTCAGTGTACTTTATCCATTTTCTCCTGCCCTTTCTTCCCTCTCTCTGTCTGAACTCCCTCACAGATGGAGGAAGCCCTAAATGAACTATTCTTATCACGTTCCCTATGTCTATCCCCTGAGCTAGAGTTCTCGGGCTTATCAGGACCTTTACAACTCCATCCCTGGCTAGCTTCTCGATCTCCTCCCTTCTCTCCTTATCGACAAGGTGATGGTGCGTGGCGACGCTTGATGTGATCTCAGGATGCTCGGATATCAGCCTGTTGTAGAGCTCTTCAGCTGATCTTATGCTACGCGTGAAGACTATCGTCACACCTCGATCCTCTGCGTACCACCTCAGGACCTCCACAGGGTCCACAACAGCCTCTGGAAGATGGAATCCCAGATATCTGGCGACCTCCCTGACGGAGTAGTATCTCCTCTTGAAGACCTCGAAGTCGTCCAAAGCTTCCAGAACATCTTTTCCGACCTCAGCTTTACTTATCTCCTCCCTCTTTTCCTTTATCTCCTCCCATACCTTCCTAAGGTTCTTACCCAGCACGATGTATACTCTGTTCTCCGGTTTAAATGGTTTGCCTCTCAGCACCTCGGTTTCTCTGCCATTTATCTCGGTGAGCAGCCTGGCCAGATCCCTTGGGTTGCCCAGAGTTGCTGTGAGGACTACTATCCTGAAGTTCTTGGGAGATAGGAGCTTGAGAAGCCGGATCATCGAGATCAGAAGGGCTGTACATCTCGGATCATAGAAATCGAACTCATCCAGCACGAGGAGGTCCATTCTCTTCACAAAACCATACAAGATCTTAGGTCCTCCTGAGACCCACCTCTTCATGTCCGACATCAAGAAGGCCGGGTTCGTTATCAGTAGATGAAGTCTGGAGGCCGTAAAGCCCTTCTTCCCGATCCTTCGTCTCCTCAGGGAGTCCATCGCCTCCGCCTCAAGACCAAGGGCCTCAGAGTACTCCTTGAGCCTTAATATCTGATCGTTGGCGAGAGCTAATGTGGGATAAACGACGAGCGTCTTCACTCCATCCTTAGCGTAGAGGAACCAGGCCTCCGTCTTCCCGCTCCCAGCACCGCTTATGAGTATCACGTTCTTGCCAGATCTGAGGGCCTCAATCGTCCTGAGCTGGTGACCGTAGAGCTTAGTGCTGGCGAGGTACTCTCTGGATGTGTTGGAGATCTCGGGCATGACCTCCATGAACGTGATGTCTGTCTCATCGGGCTCTTCCGCTCCCTGAACGTATCTGTAGAAGTCATATCCCGCCTTCCCCAAGATTTCTCCGGTGTCCACGGAACTCATGTCATGTGATCAATGTCCCCGGAATAAAAATAACGTTCACGAGGGCTCGGAGGAGACGGTCAGGTACACGCCAAACATGACCACGGCTCCTCCCAGTATGGTGGTCAGGGGAGGGATCTCGCCGAATACCATCACACCGAGTATGCTGGCGCCCACAGGCTCGCCGAGTATGCTGGCGCTGACAACAGCCGCCTTCAGGTACTTCAAAGCGTAGTTGTAGGAGTTGTGTCCCAGACATGATGGTCCAACCGCGAGGAGAAGGAACAGGATGTAATCTTCTATTCTGTATCCTACAAGACTATTTCTGGCCATTATGGCCGAGAAAATGAGCACCACAGCAGCTAAACTATAGACTACAAACGTGTAGGGAGCCAGGTCAAGTTTTCTCCTGAGCTTCCTGCCGGCCACCAGGTACGCAGCCAGGAGGATGGCCCCCATCAAGCTGAGCACATCTCCAAGAAAACCTCCTCCTCTGAGGAGATCCCCACTGGCTATCACGACTGATCCAGCTATGGAGATCGCTATCCCAAGAGCTTCTCTTCGGTTGATTTTTTCTCCCAACAGGATCCAGGATATGAGAGCAACAAAGATGGGAGAAGAATCGACTATGACCGTGCTTGCGGCTATGGTTGTGTACAGAAGGGAGGCGGTCCAAGCTCCGAAGTGTCCTCCGAGGGCCAGGCCTGACACGAGAAGGGCCATGATCTCCCCTCCATCCAAGCTTCTAAGCTGTCCGATCGAACTGATCGCCAGAACTCCCATTATAGCGCTTGCCATGGCAAGCCTAAAACCTGCTATCACCAGAGGAGGGGCTATACTCAGTCTTATGAGAATGCTGGCTGAGGAGACAGCGGAGATGCCTATCACCAGGGCAAGCTTTGGGTTCACCCTTGGAGCTCCTTCCTTGGCCATCATGTCGTTCATGGAGATCTCCCAATTCTCTCCTCCTTATACTGGATGTGCGAGTTGGTAGGATGTCCATACACCGTCATCTATAGCTTATAACGTTTGGGAGCAGCTCAAAATAGATCCATAAATCCGAACTTCTCTGAGAGTATGCTGAGTAGACACCAGCGAAGCTTTTTACATACAACCGAACGTAGACAGGGGGCCTTCATTGAGAACAGTCATACTCACGCATGGAGATACAGACGGCGTGTGTTCCGGGGCCATAGCTCTGAAGGCCTTTCCTGACGCCGTCCTCTACTTTTCCAAACCTGTAGGTCTCCTGGAGGATCTATCGATAGCCGAGCAGGGGGACAGGGTCATTATATGTGATATAGCAATAGACGAAGTTCGCTGTGAGGAGTTGATCGATAGGCTTGAGAGACTCAACGAGGAGGGAGAGGTCTTCTACATAGATCATCACCCTCCTCCGAAGAGGATCTCCAAGATGCCTGGAGAGGTGAGCTATAGCGATCCGAATGCGTGCGCTTCTGAGATGGCCTACTACACATTCAGAGATCTAGTTCCTGAGGACGCGGATCTGATCTCCATATTCGGGGCTGTTGGGGATTACGCTGATAGAACTCCAGGTATCAGAAGGCTCATGAACAGATGGGATGAGAGATTGGCTTACATGGAGTCGGGGATACTCTCTCAGGCTGTGATAATGCTCGGAAGGAACTACGATGCCAAAAGGAAGGTGATCAAGGAGCTTATCGAGATGCGCCTACCGAGCACTGTCGACTGGATGCTAAAGCTCGCTCTAAGGCAGTGTAGGGTGGATCTAGAGCTCAGAGAGGAGGTCAAAAGAAAGCTCATCGTCCTGAAGAACCTGGCCTATGTAGTGAACCCTCACGGTCCGCTGGGAAAGGCTGCCAGTTTTGCAGCAGCGTTTGGTCACAGAAAGGTTGGAGTAGCTGTGGAGATTGTGAGGAGAAGGGGAAAGATGTTGGCGGACATGAGCATCAGAGCCCTGGAGGACTTGAATCTGAACGACTTGATCAGAGAGCTTGCTCCTAAGCTTGGGGGAGCGGGCGGAGGTCACTCTAGAGCGGCAGGAGCTCGCCTTCCCGAGGAAACCTTACAGGAGTTCCTGCATAGCCTCAACTTCTCCCTGTGAGGTGGTCTCCCTGCAGGAGGATCAGTGGGAATGAGGAAATTCAGCCCCTCCCAATCTTCAGTGAGAGACTAAAGAGGAACTTTTCTCATACTCCACTCCGAGATGGCTGCGGTGAGAAAGATGAGAACGAAAGAAGATGATCCTCTCCTCTTCCTCATCATAAGGAAGGATCGCTGTAATGGATGCTGAGGAGGAACTTTTATTACTGGGAGAAGGATTCTTCCTCCACTTTCCTGGCAAGATACAGGAAGAATGGGAGAAGGTGAGGAAGATCTCGACAGGTATACTCTACCTAGTGAGAGTGGAAGGAAAAGGAATCTGGCTAGGATGGCCTATAGCGACAACATGATCGTTGCAATAATTTACGGTGGAGGTCCCCGTCTTTAGAGGGGGAGGAGGTTGCGATCCGCCTCCCACACAGTCACTGCATCGATGCAGAGGAGCTCTCCGACCTGTCTGTGTGGGGAGGCGATCAGGCAATCAAGGCTCCTCCTTGACTGCCTCAAAAGAGACACAGGTCATCGTGTTTCTTATACCGGGTATCTCTCTCAGCCTATCCACGACGATCTTACCTATCTCCTCAACATCCCTTCCTCTGACCTTTATGAGGAGGTCCCACTCCCCTGATATTATGTGGACTTCGCTGACTCCTGGCAATCTGACTACGCTCCTGGCAACGTCCCTCTGGTTGGCTCCAGAGCTCGGATCGTATGAGGCCAGTATGAAGGCCGTGGTCCCTCTGTTCAACTTTTTATAGTTAAGCCTTATGGTGAAGCTCTCTATCACCCCCTCCTTGACCAACTTCATCAACCTATAGTGAATGGTGGTTCTTGGGACGTTCAGTTTGTTGCTGAGCATAGATATGCTTGCCCTAGCGTTCTTTTTCAGTTCCTCTATGAGCTTGAGATCGAGCTCGTCCAAGCGGGGACACCGGTCACCTTAGCAGGATAAAAAATATTAATTCTTTTGGTCCGTCGGAGATTCAACTCGGATGATCGTAACAACAGGTCAGCATCTCCTGAGGATGTGCACTGAAGCGTTGGAGCCCGTCCCTCCTATGTTAACAGCGATAGCCGTTTCAGCTCCTTCGACCTGACATCTACCGGCTCTATCGCTCAGCTGGAGGTATATCTCAGCCACCTGATATACACCTGTAGCTCCTACCGGGTGCCCTCTCGCCTTGAGCCCTCCTTCAGGGTTCACGGGAAGCCATCCATCCCTGTTGAAGTCTCCTCCCTCAACTCGAATATGCGCCTTTCCTCTCTCCACTAACCCCAGAGCCTCCAGGTTGAGATATCCCATCACACTGAACGCGTCATGGATCTGGACGAGATCGATATCCCTTATCTCTAAATGAGCCATCTTCAACGCTCTTTTAGCAGCTAACTCAACCGACCTAAGTCTTGTCAGATCATCCCTCTGACATATGCTCACCACATCGGTTGCCGCCCCAAAGCCGGATATCTCAACAGATTCATCCGCCCTTCGTGATGAGATGACCAGAGCAGCGGCTCCATCCCCGATAGGAGATGAGTCCAGCAGCCTCAGCGGTTCAGATATGTACGGGGATTTCAGATAATCCTCTAAGGATATCCTAAACCTGAGCTGGGCATGTTTCGCGTCGACAGCGTTCTTATGCATCAAGATGGGGAGGTGAGCGAAGTCCTCCTCCGAGAGCCCATGCTCCTTCATGTACTCCCTCATGATCAGGGCGTTTAGAGAGGGAAAGGAAGCTCCTAGAGAGGATTCATATCTCGCATTTGCTGCAGTCGCTAGGGCGGAGGTCTGATCTGGGATATCCGTGACGTCGGTCATCTTTTCAACTCCGATCACGAGCGCTGAGTCGAAGAGCCCAGACATGATCGAAATCGCTGCCCACATGATAGCGGCCCCTCCAGAACCACAGGCGGCCTCCACCTTAATGGAAGGAACACCAGCCATCCCTAGGGAATCAGCTATCACAGCTCCTAAGTTCTCCTGGCTGTTCATCACCCCCGAGGTCATGTTTCCGACGACGATGGCATCCACGGACTTAACCTCGGAGTCCTCTAGAGCCTTCAACGCCGCCTCCACAGCAAGATCCTCAAGACTATACTCCCAGAGGAGCCCTATCTTTGTGAACCCAGCACCGTTCACGTAGACCAAGATAGCTCTCCCTCCCTGAGAGCCTTCAGGTTGAGATCGAGGTATCTCTCTGGGACAGCGATCCTCAAGGCTTCCTCAAACTTCTTCCTCCTTAAGGGCATGAACCTCATCGAAGCTCCTAGCACGATGATGTTGGTCACCTTAGCGTTTCCTAACCTAGCGGCCAGTGATTCTGCATCAATGAAAAGACTTCTCTCATTCAACAAAGCTTTTACGCGACTAGGGTCAGGGAAAACGTTGATCCCCAGGTGGTGTGGTATGTGAACCTTGGCCGAGAGGTTGACGACAGCCTTTCCCTCATCGGAGAGGTAGCCAATATGCCTCAAAGCCTCGTACATATCCATGGCTAGCATCAGGTCGGCATGCCCCAGAGGGATGGTGGGTGAGAAACATCTCCCTATCCTGACATGAGAGCAGACGGATCCCTCTCTCTGAGCGAGCCCTCTCCTTTCGCTAACTCTGACTGAATAACCCGACAGCAGAGCCGCCTCAGCTATTACTCTCGACAGCAGGACGACTCCCTGACCCCCGACACCGCACACTATTACGTCGAACTTCAGTTCTCTTCCCTCCTCCTTATGGCTCCTACAGGACATACCTGTGAGCAGATACCACATCCAACGCATGCATCGAGGATCACAACCTTGCCTTTCACGAGATCCATCGCCGGACAGCCTATCGACAGGCAGGAGAGGCAGCCGATGCATTCACCTCCCACACTGTACTTCACGCCGGTTCTCCCCCGCCTCCTAACCGACTGGAGAGCGCACTCCCTTCTGAACACGACCACTGACGGCAGTGATTTGCGCCTCGCCATCTCGAGAGCGATTCTCATGGCGGTCCTTCCCTCTTTCAGATCGTAGGGATCGACTGTTATCAGAAATCCAACTCCAACAGCTCTGCACACATCCTCTATGCTTATTCTCGGTCTTTCTCTGCCCATGTGATCTAATCCAGTTGACGGACTTGGTTGATGTCCTGTCATACAGGTCCACATGTTGTCGAGAACTGCTATGACTATCGGTGCCCTCGACACGACCGCCTCAACGAGGGGAGGTATTCCAGCATGAAAGAAGGTGGAATCCCCTATGACTGCCACGATTGGTCTGTTAACACCTGCTCTCCAAAGTCCTATCGCCATGGCCACGCTGGAGCCCATCGCTATGGCCATGTCTATGGCTCTCAGAGGATGATTTCCTCCTTGGTTGTAACATCCCCTGTCTCCCAGGACTACTGCCTCCTTCAAGCTCTTTATAGCAACAAATGCCCCTCTGTGTGGACATCCAGGACAGAGCTGAGGTATCCTTCTGGGCACAAGTTCCCCCATGGTCCTCGGCGGATCACCTGTCAGTGCAGAGCACACATCCTCGTACGTGATCTCCCCGTACTGTCTGAGATGACCGCTGTGCTTCCCGATTATCTTGACTCCGATCCCCTTCTCATGAGCTAACACGTATATCTGGTCCTCAACTACGGGATCCAGATCCTCCAGGACTACTACCCTCTCCAGGTGGGACAGGAAGTCGGATATGTCCGGCAGGGGATATGTTACGGATAGCTTGAGAACGTGTGGTCTCACGCCCTCCCTCTCCACAACCTCTCTGAGATGCAGGTAAGAGACTCCAGAGGTCACCACCCCAAGAGATCCCTCCCCCTCCTCGATGCTGAGCCAGGGTGGTCTTCTGACAAAGTCTTTGATCTCATCGATCTTCCTGAAGAGCTCCGGTATGTTCCTCCTGACGTTCGGGGCTATGGAGACCAACCTGTCCGGATCCGACCTGAAGTTGGCGACCCTTCCAGGTGTTCTCTCGCCGAGGTCGACGGGCTCGAACATGTGAGCGAGCCTGGCGGTATATCTCATGAGGACAGGCGTGCTGAACCTCTCGGATAGCTCAAAACAACGCTTAACGAGCGTCTTCGCATCACTCGGTGATGATGGCTCCACCGCCGGTATGTGGCATATCATTGCGTGATTTCTCGTGTCGGTGGAGCTCTGAGAGCTCTCGGGTACAGGATCGTCGGCCGATATTATAAGGAGCCCTCCTGAGATGCCCGTGATCGCCGAGACAGCCAGAGGGTCCAGTATCCAGTGAGTGCCAAGGTGCTTCATGACGCAGGCGCTCCTCACACCAGACAGCGCTGCAGCATAGGCCTCCTCGAAGGCGACCTTCTCGTTGACCGACCAACAGACCAGCTCACCATCCATCTCGGCCAGATGTTTTATGACCTCTGAGCTCGGAGTTCCCGGGTATCCAGTCACCAGGGATGCTCCTGACTCATAAAGCCCTCTGGCTATGGCCTCATTTCCCGACATCAACTTGACCTCATAGCTCAGCAGTCAGCACCTCCTCTCCTGTAGATGGCGAAAAGATGAAATCGCAGCCAGAGATGAGTTAGCTGTCTCAGGGTGAGGGAGGATAAAAGCTTTGTTAATCAACTATAAAAGATTAGTTTATCAACGAATTAATGGAGCATGCTTGCCAACGTGCTCGACGACGAGAATGAGAGGAGGAAGAGCAGAGAGCAGAGGGCACCCCTCCTTACAATGATCCCCAGGGAGAAGCTCGTCAGGAATCCTATCACTCCCAGAGAAATCCAGCATCCGAGGAACGACGTGCCTGCCAGTATGCCTCCGAACAGGAGGCTGAGCAGATAGGCCTCTCTCCTCTCCTTTCCGATGATTCTTCGCCACTCCTCGTTGGTCTCGGCGTTACACCTCTCCAGGTCAGCCACCCTCCGTAACAGGAGGGACATGTCCCTCCTGCTCACATTTGACATCAGGACCTTGGCCCACAGTCCCTTCTCCCTGGACAGCACGTCCTGTAGAGTTTCAATCCCGACAACAAGATTCGGATGCAAGGAGGCCAGTAACTTAGCGAGCCCTCTTCTCCTCTCAACAGCGAAGGCGAGCTCATCCACGAATCCCGGATTTGCTCCCTCAATCATCTCATCACTGAACCTGAACGTCGAGCTCACAAGCAAAAGAGGAAGAAGGAGTGAGACCAGAGCGAGAGAATCGACTCTTCTGAAGATCATGTTGGCAATCACGGCTATCGAGAGAAGAAAACCAGTGGAGAGCACGAAACCAAGAACCTCCTTGGATCTGGAGAGGGTGTCCTTGAGAGAGATCCTCACGGTCCTTACGTAGGAGGAGAGGATCTCCTCAAAGCTAGCCCCTGAAAGCACGGATACAACGAAGTCATCCTCTTTTAGAAGCTTCCTCAAGCAGATCCCGTCCACGCAGCTCACGACAGCAGCCATTCTCACAGAGGGGAATTCCCTGCTGACCTCCATCACACCCTTCCACGGGCTCCACACGGCTCCTGATGAGAGGAGATAGAGGAACCTCGTTCTCCTGATCAGCTGGCTTGGACGCATGGCTCCCAACATCCTCTGGAGAACCTATAGATCTCCGAGACCTTCCTCCTTATCATGAACACCAGAAGGGATCCCTCTAGGGCATACTCCAGCCCCCAGCTTCTCCATTTGCTGAGGAGATGTCCTCTGGATCTTCCATGAGTGGTCGCCAGCACCTTGAACCCACTTTCGTGGGCCACAGCAAAAGCCCTCACATCTCCGGAATCCAGCAACTCCCCAAGAAACACGACATCTGGGTTCCTGTGAAGCAGATTTATCACAGCCTTCTCCCTATCGTCCCTTATCTCGTAGGCAACATGCTTCAACCCATGCTGATTCAGATCCTCTATCTCCCTTATCTCCTCGACGGAGATCACCCTGGTGTCCCTCGGAAGGGCTGAGAGTATGGCGTTGCAGAGGGTCGTCTTGCCAACACCTGTCCCTCCAAACACGATCACAGGATCCCCCTTATCCAAGGAGTTGAGGATGAGGGAGGCCTCTTCCTTGCTGACTGTTCCAAGTTTTATCAGGGTGTCAAGCTTCAGCTCCCTCATTGCAGACAGGTTCCTGATGGATATCGATCCCGTGGACGAGGGCGGTCCGTCCAAGCCAATCCTGATGGTCCTTCCCATGAACCTGAGGTCCACCTTGGCAAAGGGACTTATCAGGTCGAACCTCACCTCCTCCGAACACTCGACAACTGTTCTGATCTTCTCAAACTCTCTCTCGCTCATGATCACATTCCTCACGGCCATCCTCCCCAACTCTATATGATCCAGGTAGATCTCTCTGTTCAACACTCCGTAGACCTCGGTCACTCCATCTGAAAGGGCCAGAGACAAGATGGGCCAGAGCTTAGTGGATCTAAGGCAAACCTCCTCGACGAGCTTGGGCTCAACTCCCAGCTTCGATAGGAATTCAGCTCTCAACCTGTAAGCCTCCTCTAAATCGGGGTTCTTGGGGTAGACAGACCTGACATGGTGGAGCATGACCTCAGCCGAGGCGTCCATACCAGAGGCCCTGCTGTAAGGGATGAGGACCCCTCTTATTGGATCGAGGAAGCCTCCGAGAACGCTGACACATCCAGATACGTCAACAGACCTCGAGTTCTTTGGTATTCTAAGGAGCTCCCTCCTAAAAGGAAACCTCCTGATCTTCAGGATCTCTCCACCCCTCCTCTCTATGAGGGAGAGGGCAGTTCTCAGGTCCAGATCGTTGAACCTCATTCGTAATGAGTTCTCGCAACAAGGAGATGGTGTGAAAATTGAGGAGAACTTCCCGAAAACTGTTCACAGAGGGGTTACGTGATCGCCCTCCCAACCCAAGTGCCTCATATAACTTCTGAGCTCGTCGGGAATCCTCACGATCCTCTCCTCTGGGAGGTAG
This sequence comes from Thermoproteota archaeon, assembly GCA_027491735.1. Lineage (GTDB taxonomy): Archaea > Korarchaeota > Korarchaeia > Korarchaeales > Korarchaeaceae > Methanodesulfokora. Next base: position 15,491 of record JAOZGP010000033.1, read on the forward strand.
TAGTTCTCGAATATAGCGCATATAGTCCTGGTGGTCGCTAAGGCTGTACTGTTTAATGTATGGACGAGCTCCTTCCCTCCTCTCCTGGCGACCTTTATTCTGAGCCTGTAGCTCTGCCAATCAGTCACGTTGCTGCAGCTGACCACCTCCCTATACCTTCCCTGGGAGGGGAACCAGACCTCCAGATCATACTTCTTGGCGGCACAGTAGCCGAGATCTCCTCCCGCTATGTTCACCACCCTGTAAGGAAGTCCCAAGGTCTGATATATCTCCTCAGCGTTTCTTATGAGCCTCTCATGCCACTCCCAGCTCTCTTCAGGGACACAGAACACGAACTGCTCCACCTTGGAGAACTGATGCACCCTGAATATCCCCTTTGTGTCTTTACCATGACTTCCAGCCTCCTTTCTAAAGCAGGGGCTCACTCCAGCGTAGAGCCTTGGGAGCTCGTCCTCCGTGAATGTGTCTCCAGCGTGAAGGGCGGCGATCGGGTGTTCAGAGGTCGCTATGAGGTAGAGGTCCTCCTTGTCCACCTTGTAGATGGCGTCCTTGAAGGTCTCCAAATCCGTCACCTTTGTGTAGAATTCTTTCTTCAACATAAGCGGTGGGATAACTGGTGTGAAGCCCTTCTTCATGAGGTGGTCAAGGGCCATTGCTTGAAGAGCCAGGTCCATGACGGCAACGTCCTTCATAAGGTAGAAGAATCTGGATCCAGCCACTTTTCCGGCCTTCTTGGTGTTTATCAGTCCGAAGATCTCCTCCATAAGGTCCGCATGGCCCGGTATCTCGTGCTCCACAACCTCGTACTCCACGTCAAATCCCTTGCACTCCTCTCTGAATCTCCTCAATCTGTCTGTTGGGACTTTCGGGACTCCCCAAAATCTGACTGGAACGTTGTAGCTCTCATCTGGACCTTCAGGGACACTCTCATGCACGAGGTTGGGCATCTCCATGAGGATGCTGTTTCTCTGTCTCTCAACCTCCTTGAGCTCCTTCTCCATCTGGATCAACTTATCAGCGAGCTTTTGACTCTCTTCAATCAAAGCCTTCCTTTCTTCTCCAGAGACTGATCCTATCTCTCTGTTTATTCTATTCCTCTCTTCCCTCAACTTATTGGTCTCTGTCAGGAGCTCTCTCCATCTCTTGTCAAGTTCAAGAGTCTTGTCAAGTAAAGAGAAATCCATAAACCTCTTCCTCAAGCTATTCCTTATCAGATCAGGGTTGTTTCTCAGAGCGTCAAGCACGGACCAGCCCATGCACAATCATCCTCCAAAGAACCCCCTGATCGCTATAAAAGTATCCCACAAAGACCTAGTGAACTACCCGCCCTAGAGGATCTCTCCCGCCCCTATCCCGGCCTCGCATCAGGACTTCATCTGGGAGTTAGAGAACTCTCACAGGCTTTTCTCATCGATCTTGGAGGGGCACTAATTTCTCCAAGCACTTCCTCTTCCATCCGGTCTGAAAATCTTCTTCTATCACGGCTAACAGAACTCCCTCCTCATGGGAACTTCTACCAAAGATTTTTTTAGTTACTGAGCCCATTTGAGCTGAACTATCCGCTTCCTCTTGTGTATCCCTCTCAAAAGGGGAAGGTCTCGCGAGCAGCGGAAGATTGATTGGGAGGGAGGTTGATCCATGTCGATCGTCAAGGAGGGTTTCATCCAGTTTCAGGGCAAGGAGTTCTACCTGGAGGTGATGAGACCAGGAATCTTCTTGCTCACTGAGGTGAGAAGGAGGATATCCTCCTTCAGAACGAGGGCCGGTCAGCTGGTTGAGGTGGTGGATCTCGAGCACATGGGGAGATGTCTATTCATAGACCACAAGATAATGTTCTCCCTGAACGACGAGTTCATATATCACGAGGTCCTGGTACATCCAGCCCTCCTGACCCATCCCAGTCCGAGGGATGTGCTCATAATAGGAGGGGGGGATGGAGGCGCCCTGAGAGAGGTTCTCAAGCATCCAGTGGAGTCCGTAGACCTTGTTGAGCTCGATCCAGAGGTCACCAGGATCGTGAAGGAGCACTTCTACGAGGACTTCGGCAGGTACTTCGAGAGCGACAAGCTCAACCTCATCTTCATGGATGGAAGGAAATACGTGGAGGAGTGCGACAAGAAGTACGACGCTGTGATAGTGGACCTGACGGATCCTAAGGGACCGTCGGCTAGGCTGTATACCCTGGAGTTCTACAAAGCCGTCAGGAGGCTTCTGAGGGAGGACGGCCTCATGGTCACGCACAGCGAGGGAGCCAGACTCTACTCAAAGGTTTTCTCAAGGGTGTTCGCTGCGGTAAGGGAGGTCTTTCCAATAGCCAGGCTGGCCAAGGCATTCGTGCCGTCCTTCAAGGACGAGTGGACCTTCTCCATTGGGAGCCTCAGATACGATCCAGCCTCACCTGAGGTCGCTGAGAGGCTCAACGAGAGGGGCATAGGCACGAGGTTCTACTCAAAGGAAGTTCACCAGGCCCTGTTCACGATGGACAAATTGATCGAAAGATGCATATCCTCAGGAACCCCAAACAGGGACGAGAATCCCGTTGAGGTCGACTGAAAAGGTAAATAAGGTATCAAGGGTCTGAAAGATGGTGTGAGAATGAGATCGACCATATCGGTCATAAAGGCAGATGTCGGTGGTCTGGCGGGTCACCACATGGTTCCCGAGCAGCTCCTCGAAGTGGCTCGTAACTCCCTGGCTGATGGTAAGAAGAGTGGGATAATAGAAGATTTTCATGTGACTGCCGTGGGTGACGATCTTCAGCTCATAATGTCCCATACAAAAGGTGAGAATAATGAAGAGGTTCATTCGTTAGCGTGGAACACACTCAAGAAGGCAGCTGACGTAGCCGAAAAGTTAGGACTCTATGGAGCTGGTCAAGATCTCTTGAAGGACACCTTCTCTGGCAACGTGAAGGGAATGGGACCGGGAGTAGCCGAGATAGAGATGGAGGAGAGACCTTCTGAGCCTATAGTTGTGTTCATGGCCGACAAGACGAGCCCTGGAGCGTTCAACCTTCCTTTATTCAGGGTATTCGCCGATCCATTCAACACGGCTGGCCTCGTAATAGATCCGAGCATGCACAGCGGATTCACCTTTGAGATAATGGATGTTTACGAGAACAGGATAGTTAAGCTCAACGCTCCTGAGGAGCTATATGATATACTGGCCCTGGTGGGGAGCATAGGCCGGTATATAATAAGGAGAGTCTACAGGAGATCTGATGAGGAGACGGCAGCTGCTGTCAGCACAACCAAGCTGAACCTGATAGCCGGGAAGTACGTGGGCAAGGACGATCCAGTGGCAATAGTGAGGGCTCAGCATGGATTTCCTGCCTTAGGAGAGATCTTGGAACCATTCAGCTTCCCACATCTGGTGCCAGGGTGGATGAGAGGATCTCATTACGGTCCTCTCATGCCTGTCTCAGTGGGAGACGCTAGACCAAGCAGGTTCGACGGTCCTCCCAGGATATGTGCCCTTGGGTTCATACTTCACGAGGCCAGGCTCATCGGGCCTAGCGATCTGTTCTCCGATCCGGCCTTTGACGAGACGAGGAGGAAGGCCAACATAATAGCCGATTACATGAGAAGACATGGCCCCTTCATGCCTCATCGTGTGGAGTCTCAGGAGATGGAGTACACAACACTACCTAGTGTGTTGGAAAAACTGAAGGAGAGATTTGAAGAGCTTGAGGAGTGAGAATCAGTCGAAAACAGATGAAGCAAACTCTCTGATCTTTTTTTCTGGATCGTCTGCTTTCACTACCGCTGAAGCGACTAGGACGCCATGGGATCCAAGCTCGATGGCCCTTCTGACGTCTTCCCCAGTAGTTATACCGGCTCCGCATATTGGAAGTGCCGAGTCGGAGTGTCTCCTCACGGCTTTCACGGCCTCGGTCACGACCTCAGGCCTGGCTCTTGAGACAGGGATTCTGGTTCCTATTAGGTCTGGGGGCTCAACGGCTACTGCTGAAGGATTTAATGAGGCCACAGCTCCTGCCTCAAAAGGATCCGTGCAACATACAACGGAGACTAATCTCTCCTCTGAGAGCATCCTCACACAGGAGGCTATGTGGTCGAGCCTCACCCTTCTCTCACTGTGGTTCAGCAGAGAACCGCTTATCCCGTAGTGCCTCAGAAATCTCGGACTGATGCTTCCAGTGAAAGCTCCCGGCTCAACAGGGTCCACGTGTTGAACGAGCACAGGGATGTCGACCTCTCTTGCCACGATCGGAGCTGATAATAAGTCAGGTATGATCCCCACCAGGACTCCTGTCTCCAAGCTCACTTTTTCAGCAGCCCTAGCTAACGAGAGAGCTCGATCACAGGAGGCTTCCAAATAAGCCTTCATATTCACCAAGATCCTGGGGACTTCCGTTGACATCACGGTGACAGGCCCATCACAAACCTTTTAAGTTTGGGTGCGTTCTCCATAGCTCAACAAATTTGAAGGGGGGTCAAATTCATGGATGCTACATTACCTGGGGTAATCGTTGGTGCTTTATCCATTCTCGGTATCCTCATCGCCCTTCTCCTCAGATATAAGATATCCAGGATGGAATCCGGGACCAAGAGGATGATACAAATAAACAAAGCTATAAGGGTGGGCTCCACCGCCTATCTTAAGAGGCAGTACAAGGTAATCTTGGGAGTGATGGTTGCGCTCTCGATTCTCATATACTCCTTAGATGTGATGATGAACGGAGGCATCCCGTTTATAGCTTGCTCCTTTGCCCTTGGAACAATCTGCTCTCTGCTGGCTGGATACATAGCTATGGATACAGCCACACTAACGAATGTTAAGGCAGCGCAGGCGGCCAGGGAGAGCGAGACAAAGCCCCTCAAGGTCGCTTTCTCGGGAGGAGTTGTGCTCGGGATAAGCGTTGTTTCGATGAGCCTTCTGGGGATCACAGGTCTATTCTACCTCTACTGGTTGCTCACAGGGGATGTGTACAAAGTTCCCCTGCTTATAATGGGATTCGGGTTCGGCGCTAGCTTAGCAGCCCTTTTCGCCCAGCTTGGAGGAGGGATCTACACAAAAGCTGCAGACATAGGAGCTGATCTCGTGGGGAAGGTGGAGGCCGGAATTCCGGAGGACGATCCCAGGAATCCGGCGGTTATAGCGGACAATGTGGGTGACAATGTCGGGGATTGCGCCGGAAGAGGAGCTGACCTCTTCGAGTCGCTCTCGGCCGAGATGATAGGGTCGATAATAATAGGATCAGTCGTCTTCTTGGCCACAAGAAATCTGTACTTTCTGTTCTTTCCTCTCATGGCTGGAGCAGCGGGCATAGCGGGGACCTTGATAGGAGCACTCTTCGTCAGACCAAGGAGAGGGGAGGCTCCGGTCGCCTCGATGAGAAAGGGGATGGTGGCTACCTGTATAACGCTGGGAGTTCTCTTCTACTTGGTAACGCTTCCTATTGGACCGGGATATGTTTATCTGTATGTAGCCTCCCTGCTTGGCCTAGCTGTCGCTCTGGTGGTTGAAGCTGTGATAGAGTACTACACTGAGGAGCACAAACCCCTCAAGGAACTTGTTGATTCCACTAAGACTGGAACAGCCACCGAGATACTTATGGGACTGGCCCTGGGAATGGAAGTCCCAGTAACTCCTGTGATCACAGTTCTAGCAGCTTTAGGAGCTGCTTATATGCTCGGAAGGTCCTTCGGAGAAGCGGCTGGTATAGATCCACACATAGCTGGAATATATGGAACAGTGGCTGCCACGATAGGAGTTCTGTCCTTGACGGGAATAATCCTCTCCATGGACGGCTATGGACCCATAGCTGACAACGCCAGCGGGATCATAGAGATGGCCGACCTCGAGGAGGAGGTTGGGTCTGATGTGAAGGATGTACTCGATGCTGCTGGAAATACCACGAAGTCCTTGGCAAAGGGATTCGCCATGGCGAGCGCCATAATGGCATCCTTGCTTTTATTCCAAGCCTACGTGGACGTCGTCAAGATAAAGGTCTACAATCTGATGGAGCCGAGGACCCTGATAGGGCTGATAGTGGGGGCAGCAATACCCTTCCTCTTCTCCAGCCAGGCTCTTAAAGCAGTCGGCAGAACTGCCTCCAAGATGATAGAGGAGGTTAGAAGGCAGTTTCGCGAGCATCCCGAGATACTCGATGGGAAGATCGAGCCTGACTACGCTAGGTGTGTGGAGATAAGCACGAAAGCCGCTCAGAGATACATGGTACCCCCAACTCTTGTGTCCCTTGTAGTTCCTCTTGTGGTTGGGTTCCTTCTAGGGCCGACGGCCGCAGGAGCTTTCCTAATAGGCGTGACGGCGTCCGGAATAATGCTGGCGTTTCTCATGAACACTGGAGGTGCTGCCTGGGATAACGCCAAGAAGTACTTGGAGAGGATCGGGTTGAAGGGAACCGATGAGCATAAGGCCGCGGTGGTGTGCGACACTGTTGGAGATCCTCTGAAGGACACAGCAGGTCCAAGCCTTCACATACTGCTCAAGCTTGTGAACAACGAGTCGATAATATTCGGAGCGGCTTTCCTGGCTTACTCCCTCTATCTTCTCGGATGAACTCTCCTCTTTTTTATCATCTCAGTCACTCCTCTATCTATGGCCTCTACTATCCTCCTTGATGCTTCTCTGAGCTCTCTGCTCAGCTCCTCTCCAAGCACTAGGAGGCTGTCCTCAATAATTATGTCCCTCTTGGGATACCTCAATACAAGGCCTTCGCTCTCCTCAAGCCTGAGTTCATCCCCACAGAGGGCGACGGGAACGAGGTTTCCTCCTGACGAAACATTTGAGACGAATGAACTGTCTAGAGATCTGGGACAGGTTCTCAGATGAGCTCCGACCACCTTCCCGTCGAAGACATAAACTCTGAGGTCGAAGTTCCTCAGGCGTCCATTGTCAAGAAACAGGGGAGGAACGTTCACCCTCTCCTGAACGAGCACGGGCCACTCCAAAATCTCGTCGCAGGACCTCACAAGCCTAACTCCCTTTCCACCGTAGCTTTTAAGGAGCTTAACGACGGCCTCTCCTCTCTCAGCCAGAAACTCTTTCAACTCCTCCTTCTCCTTGGCTAGGAATGTCCTCGGAATTTTCACAAGCTTGAAATCTCTCAGGACCTTGGAGACTATTTTGTAGGTCCTCCACTTGTTCTCCGTGCCAAGTCCAGCCTCGCTTGGATTGACAACTGGTTGAGCTATCCCCAAAGGGAACTTAAACGTCCTCCTCACAATGAGATCCGGAACCTCATCTTCCAGACAGAGCAGATTGCCGCGGTATCTGGCCTCACTCTTCCTCACGAAAAAAGCCCTGTATCCGAGCTCCCTGAACCTGTCCCTTAAGATCCTCCTCTCCATCCCCATGTAGGCATTCCATTTCTCAGGTACTGAGATCGCAACTTTCCTCATCTCAAAACCGCTTCTGGAGCAGTAATCCTCGCAGAGATCTATGAACAGATCCACTATCCTCAGCTGGTCCTCGAAATACTCTCTGAGATCCGGCCTACACCTAACGACATGTTCAGCAAGTTTCATCGCATAGAACAACCCGCCTGATACGGCGTTCGCCTCCAAGAAGTACAGAACACCCTCCTCACCGATGACGAAATCTAGGCTGGCGTAAGGGTAGTACCTGAGACCCAGCCCCAAGGCTAACCCCTCTTCGATAGTCTTCTCAACTCCACAGCCAGGTAGAGGGCCGGGTTTCTGGCAGCTAGCACCTCATCCTCCTCACAAAGCGGCACGTATCCCTTGAGGGTCAGAAGCCAGTACCTGATCCTCACCATGTCGAATCCACTCACCAAACCTCCTTCTCTGGAGAAGAAGAGCTTACACTCCGGATACAGGATCCCCTTGAGAATTTCGTCCTTCCTAATGCTCTCTCCCTCGAGAGAGCTTCTATCAGATCCTATTTTAACCTTCAGAAAGGTTCTCAAGCTCTTCTCGTATGAACACATCTTCTCAGGGATCCTGACTATTCTAGTTGGGGAACTGAGCTCCCTTTCCGGGATTCCCCTTCTCAGGTTGTTGGGGATCGAAGCGCCTATCTCATCTAGATACGGTTCGAGGTGGTCCAACATCATGAGGAACGACTCTCTCGCGCTTAAAACCCCATCTCCAGACAGAAATGTCGCCTCAATACCTTTCCTCACAGCCCTCTCTCTGTTCCTCTTGAGATATTTCCTTTCCTCAATTTTTATTCCATTCCTTAGCATGTCGACTGCTTGGATGGAGAGGGCGGCGATCAGATGGGCTATCCCTGTCAGGTACTCCTCCCTCGACTGGTTGTCCAAGCACCTGACTTCCACCCTGCTAGCCGTCCTGGAGGTGTGCAAGTCCTCCGGGATGTTTGTGAGGGGTCCTCTTATGGCGATCTCCGTTAACCTATCTCCTGTCCTATTGGTCACGAGCTCTGATCTGACGGAGCCAAGTCTCCTGAAGATCAGGCCATATCTCGACTTCCCCCTCTCCCTCCAGGGGATGAAAGTCAACGGTTTTCTCCTCAGAACGACTTCCTGAGATTCCTTGAGTACGCTGCTGTAGGCGATTCTAGCGCTCGCGAAGCCGTCCCTGGGCGAGTTGGCTGAGATGGCTATGAGCTCCGGAAGGTGATTCCTTATGTTGGAGTATATCCACGCCAGGGCCTTGCTGCTGAGGATCCCTCCCTCTCTCATGACTGACACGCTTATATGGGTGCCGTTGATCGGAAGTGGAGTGCTGTCAATGGGGTGCATGCTCTCAACATAGATGAACTGGTTTGTCTTAACTGCTGCAGATGCTAAAATGCTCCTTGAGAAGGAAATGGCTTTCTCTATCTGTGAGGGGCTCAGAGGCCTGGTCACATATTCCAGCTGTGAGGGATTCGGCTCCCACTGAATTCCTATAAGAGATCTCCTGGCTAGGTTGAGCTTTTCCTCATCTTGAAGAAGATCTTTGGCCAGATTGAGGAGCACAGGCTCAGGGAAACTGCTGAGAAATCCTGCTCTGTTAACCAGAAAGACTTCCTCCTCCACCCCCAACCTGATGATCATCGGTCACTTCTCCCCCACCGCATCAAAGAACTTGTTCAACGCCTTGACGAGCTCCTTTTTCTTCCTTCTTCCACTCTCAGAGACCTCGAGCTGAACTCCCCACACTCCTGGAATAGAGGAACACTCCCATATGATGTCTCCCCCCGTCCTCCACCCTTTCAAGCAAACTGCCACATCAAAGCTCTCTAGCGATGACCTCAAACAATCGATGATCCTGAGATCGGCTGTCTGGTCCGGGAAAAAACCCAGCTCAACATCGAAATCAGTTCCTCTACACGTGTGAAAGTCTAGAACCCCTTTTATACATCCTTCCTCGATGATCCTCTCCATCGAGATCCTGGGAGGGGAGAGCCTTGAAGAGAATCGGTTAAAGTCCATGTAGACGCGGGACACCCTGAAGATCAGCAAGTGAGCACCTGTTTTCTTGGCCACGAGAGAGCCTATTCCCTCAGCCTCCTCATCGGCGAAGGGCTTCTTCGCGTGGGGGATCGTTATGAGAAAAGGTCTGTATCCTGGGATGTACTCATATTGCCCTGAGAGGTCCCTCATGGGAAGGGAGGCAAGAGGACTGCGGGACCACCTGAAGCCAACTTTGGATCTCAGGTAGTGTTCTCTGCTCATCAATATAGCCCTCTCAACGGTTTTCGTCATGACGTCGAGGAAGATCTCAGGATCATCTCTCAGGACGGTGAGCGCAGGAAGGGAGTAGGTCAGAAAGGCAGAGATCTTTGGGTTGCTTCTCAGAATAGACTTCATCAGATAGGCAATCTCCCTGGCATAGGACCTCCTGGCCCTCTTTCCCGATGAAGGATTCCTCTTCATGAGCTTAAGATAGGCGTGCAGATCCAGCAGCTCCTGGAGGACCTCTCTCCCCTCGCTCATCCACCTCGATTGACCAGTCTTGCTTATAAATGCTCGCCGAGAGATTTTTAAGGGGACATTCGATCTCCTTCCTGTGAGGCCTCCCAGAAACTTCTCATGGATCGAGAGCTATCTTGCCGCCTCAGCCATGCCAAGGGATTCCCTAGAGATAAAGTGGCTTAGGTCCTCCGGAATCACGACGATAGTGTCATTGGAGCCCATGGACGATCACCTGGAGGAGGAGGCTAGGTCCTTGGGAATCAGGGTTGTCAGGATGAGCGTTCCCGAGTTCTCCCCTCCGAGCATGGATGACATGCTGAGGTTCATCAGCATGGTGGAGGAGGAGAGAAGGAGGGGAGGAAGGGTACTGGTCCATTGCTATGCTGGGTGTGGGAGAACCGGCACGATCGTCGCTGCTTACCTCGTCCACAGGGGGATATCTGCCGGGGAGGCCATCGAAAGGATAAGGGCTCTCAGACCTTGTTCGATAGAGAGCATCTCTCAGGAGAGCTCAATTTACTGGTTCGAGAGAGTCATCTCGAGCGAACGCTCCCGTAATCGACAAGGGCCTTCATAGCTCTTACAGCTCTCTCAGGTTCCGGATATGCGGGGATACCAAGCTGCTCGAACCTCCTCCTGAACTCCCTCGCGTAAGATCCCTCTCCAACGTCGACCATCACGATAGGCTTGCCCTTCATGTCCACAGCAGCTATCTTGCTCGGAAGCTCTCCTGTCACCCCAGGGACGTGATGAAGAGCCAGCATTATTATTCCATCGACTTGAGGATCGTCCACGAGCACCCTCAGAGATTCAACAAACGACTCGTTGGTGGCAGAGCCTGTCAGATCTATTGGGTTGTGTATGGCAGCTATCGGAGGTACAACTCCAGCTTCCATGAGTTTCCTGAGCTTTCTCTCAGATTCCTCACTGGTCCTCGGAGCCTGCAGTCCACACATCTCGACGGCGTCAGCTGTCATGACTCCCACACCACCTCCATCTGTGAGAATCGCTATCCTCGGTCCCCCAGCCGGAGGCTGCGTCACGAGGGCCTTGGCCATGTCGAACATGTGCTCCATATCGTCGGCCCTGAGGATGCCTGCCTGCTTGAAGGCTGCCTCATAGATGCGGTCAGACCCGGCTATCGCTGCTGTATGGCTTGATGCAGCTCTGGATCCAGCACTGGTCCTTCCCGCCTTCAGGACAACTATGGGCTTCCTCTGGGTTATCCTCCTGGCGATCTCCAAGAACTCTCTTCCTCTGTCTATCGACTCCGAATACATCAAGATGACCTTTGTTTGATCGTCATTCCCGAGGTACTCCATGAGCTCCACCTCGTCGACGTCAGCCTTATTCCCATAGCTCACGAACTTAGCGAGACCTATGTTCTCCCCGTACATGTAGTCCAGACAAGCAACTCCAAAGGCCCCTGACTGGGAGATCAGGGATATGCTGCCTGGTGCTGGTCTGGGCAGCGACTCGAGAGGACGTCCCTCGAATTCCTTGCTCACAGGGAGAAACATTGTGTCCACGCCGTGATCCGGAACCACAACTCCTACGCAGTTTGGACCTATCAACCTCATGCCGTATTTCCTACAGATCGAGACGAGCTCCTCTTGAATCCTCTTGCCCTTCTCTCCGACCTCCGCAAATCCTCCGCTGATCACTATGATGTTCTTGATGCCCTTTCTTCCACACTCCTCAGCTACAGCATTCACGAACTTGGCTGGCACGACTATCACAGCTAGATCAGGAACCTCTGGAAGCTCCTCAACTGTTCTGAATGTCGGAACACCTAGTATGTCCTCGCCGGGCTGTGGATTAGTGGCGTACAGCCTACCCCTGAAGATCCCCCTGCTCTTGTAGGTCAGCATTACCTCGAGAAGAGCATGACCAACTTTTCCCGGCTTGCGAGAAGCCCCTGCCACGACAATGGAGTTGGGGTGAAAGAACCTGTCCAGCATCTGACCACCTCTCAGCTTAGGCATCAAGAGTTCTTTTAACAATTTTTACTGTCATGGATCTCGCGACGGTGGAGTTGAGGAGGATCCACAGGAGGTTCTGAGAAAGTCCCTCGCCTCAGCGGGAGGATGAATCAGGGAGTGGGTTGGAGACTGTTCGTCAGATCAAGTACCCTGCATCGAGCTTCAGGATGGTGAGGTCCTGACTGTACGCTAC
>JAOZGP010000035.1 GCA_027491735.1 Thermoproteota archaeon
GGCCTCGCCTCGATGTGCTCCAATACCAGCCTCCTCACGACCTCCTTTGGGTCTTCAAGTTCTGAACCTCTCATGAAGCGGAGATTTCAGCCGGATAAAAAGTAGCTTGTGTGGACGAGTAGTTCCGATAGACCCCTAAAACACTTAGCGGAGAAAACAGTTGGGTTCAGCAATCTCAATAGGTTGTCTAGGTCGCCTCACTGACTATAATGTAAAGTTGTCTCTGCCAGGTCATCCGATGAGGACTACAAACGTAGTGGATGATCAGAACAAGGACGACCTCTCGTTACTCTTTGACTTAGTTTTCCACATTTGTTTATGACATCACTACGAGATTGGATATGGGGGCGCCGGGATTTGAACCCGGGTCTGAGGCTCCCGAGGCCTCCATCCTAGCCAAGCTAGACTACGCCCCCAGCTTCACTTGAGGAGGGAAAGGGCTTACCTAAATAAAAAATTGACCTCTAACTCTTTAACCTTGACACTAGATAGATCTCCTGGGAAGATGCGCTCTGCCGGAGAAGTCAAAAGGGAGATCATGCGCATATTTGATGCCATAGCTGAGGAATTTGATAGAAGCAGAAGCAGGATCTGGATTGAAGAAGTCTCCCTGCTTTTAGGAAGGAAAAGGGTTCTCGATCTTGGATGTGGGAATGGAAGAAACGGTATCTACCTCTTGGACAAAGGATCCTACGTTGTTTTTGCGGATATTTCGTTTAACATGCTGAGGATAGTTGGAATGAAGAGGCCTGGATCTCAAAGAGTCCAATGTGACGCCAGCGCTCTTCCTTTTAGAGATCAGTGTTTTGACGGTTTGTTGTTCATAGCGACCCTACATCACTTGCCGAAAGAGGAGAGACTTGCTTCCTTGAAGGAGATCAGGAGAATTCTAAGACCGAGAGGTTTTGCTGTTATAAGTGCTTGGGCGCTTTTTCAGCCCAGGTTCTTGAGGAAAATACCTGAGATGATTGTAGGTGTCCTGAAGGGTGGGGAGTTCGGAGACCTATATGTGCCGTGGGGCTCGAAGAGGAGGTTGCTCAGATATTATCACTTGATGACCAGAAGAGAGCTCACAGATCTGGTCAGGAGGTCAGGTCTCAGAGTACTTTCCTCGTATGGAAAGAGATTCAAGACCAAGTTTTTTTCTGAAAATCATGTAGTTCTAGCCTCAAGGGAGGAATGATTTTTGGTCAGGAGGGCTAGAATTCTCTCAGGAGTTGCTGTCGTGGCTGTCATGACGCCACCCTACCCATGCCCACATGGAAGGTGTATATATTGCCCTGGGGGGGATCATGTCCCTCAAAGTTATGTGGATGAGTCCCCTGCCGTGATCAGGGCAAGAAGAGTCTCTTACGATCCATATCTCCAGGTTAAAGAGAGACTAGAACAGTTCAGGAGGGCTGGATTCCTCCCTTCCAAGGTGGAGCTCATAGTTATGGGTGGGACCTTCACCTCGATGCCGGAGAGGAAACAGGAGGTGTTCATAACGAGATGTTTTGATGCGATGAACTATTTTCCCTCCCCGAGAGGAGTGCCCAGCGAGTCTGTAGAAGAGGCACATGCCAGAAATGAGAGAGCACTGTGCAGGTGTACTGTCCTAACGATAGAAACGAGACCCGATTGGGCTATGCCACCTCAAATAGATCTAATGCTGAGATTAGGAGCAACGAGGGTAGAAATAGGTGTTCAATCAATCTACGAGGACGTCTTGAGGAGAGTTAGGAGAGGTCACGGCATTGACGTTGTCAAGGAATCAACGAGGTTTCTCAGAGATGCTGGATATAAAGTGTGCTACCATCTGATGCCCGGGCTTCCTGGCAGTGATCTAGACAGGGACATTAAGATGTTCAGGGAGATCTTCTCCAATGAGCACTACAGACCGGATATGCTGAAGATCTACCCTACGCTTGTCATAAAGGGAACTGAGCTGTACAAGATGTGGAAGCGCGGTGAGTACAGTCCTCTATCTGAGGAAGAATTCATGGAGCTCCTGGAGGAGGTCTACAGGGTCCTCCCGAAGTGGGTCAGAGTGCAACATGTTCAGAGGGACATACCTGCCTCCAGAATAGAGGCTGGTCCGAGGAGGAGGAATATAAGACAGCTTGTCGAGGAGGAATTGATGAGGAAGGGAGTCAGGATAAAGGAGATAAGGTTCAGAGAAGTGGGTAGAGCTCACCGCAGAGGAGCTCCTGTCAGGTTTGATCAAGTGGAGATCATGGAAGAAAGATTTCCTGCCGGAGAGGGCACAGAAATATTCCTCTCGATGGAAGATAGAGAGGTGGATGTCCTCTTTGGAGTGTTAAGACTTAGAATACCCTCCAAAAAAGCCCATAGATGGGAGGTTCGCGGTGACACTGCTTTGATAAGAGAGGTTCACATCTACGGACCACAGATACCGGTTGGCGAGATGCCCACAGACGCCGCTGCCCAGCATAGAGGATTTGGGAGATCGCTCATGAGAAGGGCCGAGGAAATAGCTTTTGAGGAGTACGGGGTCAGGAGGATCCTCGTGATCTCCGGCGTCGGTGCTAGAGAGTACTTCAGGAGGCTCGGATACAGAAGAATGAGTGGCTCATTCTACATGTACAAGGACAGAGATGGGGCCGCCGGGATTTGAACCCGGGACCACCAGCGCCCCAGGCTGGCATCCTAATCCAAGCTAGACCACGGCCCCCCTTGTCTCCCAGAGGAGTTCAACTTAAAAATTCTATTGGCCATAGCGATAAGAGAGGCATCCGAAATGAATACAATAATTTGCACTAATCTTATCGAGGTCCTCTTAGGGCTCTCCATGGTCCTGTTGTTCGGTCTTCTGAGTTTATCCAAGAAAACAGTGGACTTCGCTGGGTTAGTGACTGGAGTAGTTGTAGGAAGCTCATATGTATTCGTGGGCGGTTTGATGGCGTTCATACCGCTTTTAACCTTCTTTCTTCTTGCCAGTGCATTTACTAAATATAAGTACAGTGTGAAGATGAAAAGGGGAGCAGCAGAGGGAAAAGGGGGTGCCAGAAGCTGGAATAATGTGGTGAGTAACGGCCTTCCACCCTTCATGTTCTTGATCCTCTGGAGGATATTTTCCTCGCAGGCGTTATTTCTGGCATTCCTCTCAGCCATAGCAGCTAACCTATCTGATACCCTGAGCAATGAGGTGGGAACCTTGAGCCACACCGATCCGATTCTTCTGTTTTCATGGAGAAGAGTCCCAGCTGGAACATCTGGAGCTGTATCTACCCGGGGAACATTAGTCGGCTTGATCACTCCTATTATAATATCAATTGAGGCAGTACCATTTTTGGGACTAAACTGGCAGCTTCTAACTCCCATATTTGCGGGGTTTATGGGTAACCTTATAGATAGCGTGCTTGGAGCCACACTTGAGGCGAAATATAGATGTCCCACATGCGGCAAGATCATCGAAAAGAGATATCATTGTGGAGCTCCCGCAGAGCTCGTTAAGGGTGTTGGTTTCATCAACAAGGACGTCGTCAACGCCTCGATGAGCGCGTTCGCTGGGATCCTGGGGGCAATACTCTATTATTTAATATAATAAATTTTTGTTGTTGAGAGGGATATCATTTGATATCGGTGATAATTGCTACTAAGAATGAGGAGAGATATTTAAGGAGATGTCTCCTCTCTCTCGATAGACAGAGAGAGTTTGTAGAAGAAATAATAGTCGCAGATGGTGGGAGTACTGATGGAACTCTGGACATCGCCGAAGAATATGCAGATATCGTCATCTCCGATGTCAAACTAGATACTCCAGGAAAAGCCAGGAATGAAGGGGCCTCCAGAGCTAAAGGGAGCATACTCGCATTCGTGGATGCTGACACGATCGTTGGAAGCTCTTGGGGAAAATCCATTGTGAAGTGCTTCTCCTCAGAGGAGGTCGTCGGCGCTACTGGACCGATACTTCCTATGGAGGGAGACAGTTCTCTGCTCATGAAGGCATCTTATTTGTTTTCGTATAACTTCTTGGTAAGAGCCACAGGGTTTCTGAGGATACCTCACTTCTTAGGGCTTAACTGCGCCTACAGAAGGGGTGTTTTCAGGTTATTAGGAGGATTTCCGAATAAGAAAATTTCGGAAGATGTGCTGTTCTCCATGAAGGTCGGGAGATATGGTAAAATGATTTTCTGTCCGGGGATGTTGTCGTATACGTCCTCTAGACGAATTAGAAAGCAGGGAATCGGATGGGCCCTGACTTACCTCGTGTACAACAGTCTTAAGGTGTTGCTCACCGGAGAGCCCATGGAATTTTATCCGAAGGTCTGATAAGGGTTTCAGCAAAGTTTAAATATCGCTTATTGGAGGGATTGTTGGGAAAAGTGATATTAAAACTTTTCCTTAGGAGGTGCCTTTTTTGGAGAAGGAGGAGAAGCTAAGGTGCCCTAGATGTGGTAGTATCAATATTATAGAAGATTCTGACACTGGAGAGCTTGTTTGTGCTGAATGTGGGTTGGTGATCTCCGTAGGAATAGCCAGCAACATGAAGGACTGGAGAGCTTTTGATTCCGATGAGTATGTCAAGAGGGCCCATACAGGAGCGCCCATCTCTCCTGTTAGGCCAAGTTTCGGGCTGGATACTGGAATAATCGGGCAGGATAGCGCAAGCAAGAAATCCGTACGAAAGTTGAGAAGAACCAAGAGACATGTCAGCGACTCCAAGGAGAAGACTATAGAGCCAGCCTTGATGAAAATAAAGGAGATAGCCGATGCCCTGAACATACCAGAGGAGACAGTTGAAGACGCAGCCAGATTGTATAGGATGGCCGCTCACAAGGGACTGGTCAAGGGCAGGAGCATGGATGCTATGGTAGCTGCTGTTGTTTACGCTGCATGTAGAAGAACGGAGGTTCCAAGAACTCTTGAGAACGTAGCCAGTTTCTTCAATCTTAAGGAGAAGGATGTTGGAAGGAGCTTCAGGTTCCTGTTCAGGAAGTTGGGGATAAAGATACCTCCTCCAAAAGCTGAGAGGTATGCCTATCAGATATGCACCAAGCTCAATCTGCCGGAGGAGGTGGCCGCTCAAGCTACTAGAATACTGAAGATAGCCAAGGAGCTTGGAGCCACTATGGGAAGAGAACCTGTTGGTGTTGCAGCTGCTGCAGTTTATATGGCTTGTAACGAGATGGGGATCCATAGGACCCAGAGGGAGCTTGCTCAGGCGGCAGAGGTTACTGAGGTCACTGTCAGGAATAGATATAAAGAGTTGCTCGAAAAGGTTAGGCCGATATGGCTAAAGCAGAGGAAGGAGGGCGAGAAGAGGGCTGCTTTAGCCGAGGCGGGAGGAAGATGATCCTCTACATCATTCATTTTTTGGAGAGAGCTATCTCGATCGAGAACTATCGCTGAGGAGTGCGTCCATCAGGGTAATGTTTAAATCTGATCGTCAACCCGAATTCCCAGAGGAGAAAAGAGGGAGAAGGGATAAAGAAAAAATGAGCGCAGAGGATAGGTGTCCAGTATGTGGCCTTCCTAAGGAGTTATGCATATGCGGAGAGATCTCTAAAGAAGAACAGAAAGTGGTGATCAAGTCCGAGAAGAGAAAGTACAGAAAAGATGTAACCGTTATAGAGGGCCTTGATCCCAGGGATATCGATATCAAGGGATTATTGAAAGAGCTCAAGAGCAAATTAGCCTGCGGAGGTACCTACAAGAAGGATGAAAGGATTATAATACTTCAGGGCAATCACCTCTATAAAGTGAAGGACATACTTGTGCGATGGGGCATTTCAGAGGACAAGATAGAGATAGCGGGGTGATTTAGAGGATGTATGAGTGTCTGAGATGTGGATACATCTTTCTCAAGGAGGAGATGGAGGAGATCTTCAAGGATTACAAGTGTCCACGATGTGGTTATAGGATCCTAAGGAAGGTGAGGCGAGAGGGGATAAAGAGAGTAGAAGCTATCTGAGGGAGAACTCAGATTTAAAAGAAATTACCTTTCCCCTAGCGGAAGACGACTGATAGAAGGAGCTGTTGAGGGAAAGGCGATCTCTTTGGATGTGAGAGCTAAAAGATTCCTGAGAGAGATGGGCTATTTAGTACTTATGCTTCTAATAGCTCTCTTGGTAATAGACTTCGGCTTTCAGGCTTTGTTCGGTGTGAAGTCCCCACTGGCCGTGGTGACCTCTGGATCCATGAACCCCACCCTCAAGAGAGGGGACCTCATATTTATTTATAAAGTTCCAGCTAGTGATATAAAAGTTGGAGACATCGTAGTGTTCAGAGTTCCCTGGAGCGAGACCCCGATAGTTCACAGGGTCGTCGAGATATATAATGAAGGAGGAGTGGAGGTCTTCATAACAAAGGGAGACAATAACCCCGTCCCTGATCCAGGCTACAGGACATCAAAAGATATATACGGAAGGGTGCTAGAGGTCGACGGGCATCCCATCAGAATACCCGTTGTTGGTTATGTTCTCCTCTTCTTCCAAACCTGGGAAGGACGCGCTATAATCATAACAACCATAGCTCTACTGTTCACCACTGATTTGATCAGGGCATCTAAGGGAAGATCTACTGGTCAAGAAGAGAGAGGAGGACTCCGCTGATTCTGGTTTAGAAGAATAAATTAAATAGGAAGCTTCCTTTTATATACTCCCCGGGTACCTTGGAATGGGTGAGGACGCGGAGTCCATGAAAGAGCGAAAAAAGAAGAGGATCCTGTTTGCAAAGGAACCTGAAATCAAGATCCAGAATGTAGTTTCCTCAGCAGATATAGGGCAGCGATTGGATCTGAACGAGATTTCCAGGAAGATAAAAGAGTCGAGATATGAACCTGATAAATTTCCAGGTCTCGTACTTAAATTAGATTCACCGAAAGCTGCTCTTCTGCTTTTCAGTAGCGGTAAATTTGTTTGTACAGGAACCAAATCTGTTGAAGAATCAGCTAAAGCCATTCACAAAGCCATAGAGAAGCTAAACAAGTGTGGCATAAAGGTGAACTCCAAGCCCCTCATAAAGGCCGAGAACATAGTCGCCTCGGCTAAGCTTTTCTTGGATGTTGACATAGAAAAGCTCGCGATGGAGATGCCCAATACCCTCTACGAGCCGGAACAGTTTCCTGGCCTGATATTCAGAATGGAGGATCCGAGTGTGGTGTTCCTTGTTTTCGCCTCGGGGAGCTTAGTTTGCACCGGAGCCAAATATGAGGAAGATGTTAGACGGGCTGTTTACAAGCTTAGGGATATATTAGCTGAGAGAGGGTATATAATAACGAAGGAGGAGAAAGCCTGAAATTCCCCATCTGTGGGAGGTGACGCTCTTTGTTGACCCTCGAGGAGGGAGCCTCTCTTGTGAGGCTTGCTAGGAGATCCATTGAAAGATATCTGATGGATGCAAGAATCCCTGAAAATCAAACAAGTAATCCTAGGCTGATGAAAAAGTCCGGTGTCTTCGTCACGCTCTACAGATACCCAGAAAAGATGCTGAGGGGGTGTATAGGCTTTCCCTATCCTGTATATCCCCTCTGGGAAGCAACTAAGAGGGCGGCCATATCAGCGGCGGTGGAGGATCCGAGGTTCCGTCCACTATCTCTGGATGAACTTCCGGATATCATAATAGAGGTCTCTGTGCTAACTCCTCCTGAGAGAATAGATAATCTCGTCGAAGATCGACTAGAGATCCCGAGGTTGATCAAGACAGGGAGTCATGGGTTGATAGTTAAGAGAGGGATGTTCAGTGGCCTGCTTCTTCCTCAGGTAGCCACGGAATTTGGTTTTAGTGAGGAGGTCTTCCTCGATGAGACCTGCAGAAAAGCTGGTCTAGAACCTGGATGTTGGAGAGATGAAAATACTGAGGTTTATCGGTTTGAGGCGGAGATCTTTGAGGAGATTAGGCCTCTAGGAGAGGTTGTAAAGATCGAAAGCTGAGGATCTTTTCCTTGAATAACTGTCACAGGAGGACCCACGTTGAAGTTTTACGTATCTTTCATGGGAATAGGATACGGTCATGCCTCGAGATGCGTGAATCTAGCCAGAAGGCTTATCTCCATGGGTAACGAGGTCTTTCTCTCCTCCTATGGGGATGGATTGAGGTTTTTGGCCAGAGAAGCAATTGATTTACCGGTTTTCCGTGGAGGAAAGAAGGTTGTATGGAAGATGAGAGAAGATGGTAGTCCTGATATCAGAGGAACGCTTGTGAGCCTGCCTGTTTACACCATGAGCTTTATGAACCACCTGAGGGAGGAAGTTCAGAACATAGAAGCTGTGAATCCAGACATAGTTATTTCTGATTCAAGAATAGCCACTCTCATGGCCGCCTCTGTGCTCGAAATACCCTCCGTAGTCGTCCTAAATCAACCTAAAATACTGCTAAGCAAGAGACACCTCCTAGAGAGGATCTTGGCTAGGTTGATGGGTTTTGCTTGGAGGATGTCCAACACGGTCCTCATGGCTGATTTCCCTCCACCCTACACGATAAGCCGCGCCCACACAGACAAGCTACCTAGATCCCTGACGAACAGGTTGGAGTTCGTCGGTCCCCTGGTCGAGGTGAGAAGAGAGGGGAGAAGGTCCATAAGGGATTTGCTTGATATACCAATGGATAGAAAAATTGTGCTCGTCATGATATCCGGACCAGAGAAGGAGAGAAAGAGCCTTTTCAGTGATATAATTAGGGTTATCCGTGAGTATAACGGGAGAGAGCTGTTTTTCCTGGTGTCAAAGGGAGATAGCGAGGATCATCCCGAGATCTCGGACAGAGGCAGGGACTACATAGTATTTAATTGGATATCAGACAAGTGGGCGTTCCTCAACCAAGCGGATGTCATGGTCTGTAGAGGAGGACACACGATCCTCTCGGAATCTCTTCTTCTAGGCATCCCGGTGGTGTCGATCCCCACCCCCGGACATACCGAAAAGATGGAGAACTCTAGAAGCTTGGAGAGAATCGGTGCTGGATTTTTGCTGGAACAGCATAGGATAGACAACCTGATAGATGTGTTAAGAAGAGTTCTTGGGGATGAGAGCTACAGAAATAACGCTAAAAGGATCGGTGATATGTTCTCCCAGTGGGACTCGATGGATAGAGCAATAGGGTTGACTCTATCCAGCCTATGCTAGAGACTTCTGAAGTGCCCATTTTATCTTCCTTACGAGATCATTTAGCTCACTAGAAGGAACGTTTTCCACTATTATCTCCTCTAAAGTTCCCGAGTCATCACTTAATATCTTATAACTGCAGTCTGGATTAGCTTCCTTCATCTTTTCAAGTTCTCTGACCAAGAAGGAGCTTATCGGCCTTTTAGATGAGTCCACCTTTAGCTCTCCTGGTCTAACAATCAGCATCTTTCTCTCCCTGTCGATCAATATCTGCCCCACAAGCTTGCCCCTATATACGATATCACTCACCTTCTCCAACCTTATGCCCACCTCGTAAGCGGTTCTTAGACTTTTTTCGGCCAGAATTTTGTCCAGAACCTCAACGTATTTGGAGAGCCGCTCCACTGCTTTATTTAATTTCTCAATGCGAGAGGTAAGCATCCTACGAAGCTCCAGGAGATTTTTTATCTCCTCCTCATCCTCAATCATGGGAACACCTCTCCAGTTTATTCATGTTGGAGAGAATTATCTCCTTTGCTGTAGAAACTCCAATTCTTTTTATTAGAGGACCAAGCTTCGGTCCCCTGATGTTACCACTGAGAAGGAAGTACACGGCAGAGAAGAACCTAGGTGCTGGTATGTTAAAAGATCTGGTAACGTTAAAGGCCAGCTCCTGTATTTCCTCGGCAGAAAGACTATCTTCCAGACGGGACAGGAACTGCTTAACTGCTTCAAGCGCTTTGTTGTCCAACTCCAGAGGATGAGCCTCGATCAGCCCGCTTATATCCTTTATGAAGTTTAGAGCGTACTCAAAGTATCTCTTGAACACCTCATCGCCCAAAAGATCGTTCTTGTCTAGGTCGTAATACTTGGAGATGAGATCTGCCGCCATCCCGCGCAAGCTCCCTTCATCAAGTTCGTTGATCGGAAGGGTCTCCATCAGAGAGATCATCGTGTTGAAGGAGAAGGGATGTGGCCTCGGAACCTCTCTCAGAAGATATGTATATTCCACCAGCCTTCTTAGGTTCTCTCTATCCCTCGGATTTTTTATTCTGGTCGGGTTCCAGTAGAGTGAGAGATTTCTCTCGAGTTCTGATATGTAGAGGGGGATCATCTCCAAGGAGATGTTCCTGGTGCCCGAGTATCTTTTGAGCATAAGCATTCTTATGGTCTCCGGAGGAGCATACCTGAGCCAGTCCTGAGGGGTTATGACATTCCCCTTGGACTTCGAGATCTTCGTGCCACTGGAATCCAAAAACATTTCATATGTTATGGTGAAAGGAGGGTCCTTGCCAAGAACTTCCTTGCATATCCTGGCGTTCACTCTGAATGAATCTGCTATATCCTTTCCATGGGGCTCGAAGACTATATCTAACGCGCGCCACCTAGCTGCAAACTCACCCTTCCAGGATAGCTTGCCAGGGCCCCTCTCATAGCTCTGTTCTCCAGAATAGTTGCATCCTTTCACCCCCATGAACTCCTGATCGCATGTGTAGAGAACCTTTCCCTCCTCGGGAAGGACCTCCGTCACCCTGGTGGTGTATATTCTTCCACAATTTTCACATACCGGCCAGTAGAAGACCCAACCCTCCGGCTTGTTGGTGCCAACCTCCTCCCTAACTATTTTGTAGACCTCGCGATGATTCTTCAGCAGAATCGAGATCTCCTCAGATAGGAGACCTGATCTATAAGCCTCCGTCCCCGATATAAAGGTGAACTCTATTTCCAGTCTCTCCAAGGCATCCACAAGCATGCTGCTCATGTGTTCACCATAGCTAGAGTGACATCCAAAGGGATCCGGTATGTCCGTGACAGGTATTCCAAGATACCTCCTGAAGTCCTTGGGTATCCCGTGGGGCACCTTTCTCAATCCGTCCCTGTCGTCGCTATAGGCGATAAGCTCACTTCTTACTCCTAAGTTTTCCAAACCTAACTTAATGGCATATGCCCGCAAGGAATCCCCTACAGATCCTATATGTGGAAATCCACTGGCTCCTATACCAGATTCCACCCTGTAAACACTTTTCTTGATCCCTCTTTTTTGTAGATCTGATAGAATTCTTCTGGCAAGTCCGTCTACCCAGAAAAACTGTTCCCTACTCATCCCAACCCGAGATTGAGGGAAAACTCTAGTTAAAAGTTTATTATGATATTTCATAGTAGAGAAATCCTATAAAAAGAGGAATGAGTTTTAATGAGAGAGCAGGAGAACTTCCCTCATTCCTGGGTGAGCTCTATCTCTATTACGCTTATGTCCCTCCTGCTCCCGTCCGGATTTATTATCTCCTCAGTTCCAGTCCTTATATCAGAGATCCTTATCTTGCCAGGGAAGTACTTGAGCCTGGTTATCTCAGCCACATCCACAGCTCTGGATATGGCCCTTCCCCTAGCCTTAAGGACGATCTTTTTGACTCCCCTGTTTATCTGGAGAGTTGCCGCCATAACGTAGTTTATAGCAGGTTTCCTGCCGACAAAAACTATTCCCTCATTCTCAGAACCCATACATCTCACACCTCCGCTCCCTGTTGCACAGTGTTATGGTGATGTTGTGCAGGTCTAGTTGGAGTCCTATAAATAAAAAGGTTGCTGTCATTTCACCTCTTTCTATCCCTGATTCTAATCCCTCTCTCTATGATCACAGGAAGTCTGCCCTTCTCGAATTCCAACTTTGCCAGTTCAATGGGATCGTCCAAACCAGGTGGTATTTCCTCCTCACTAAGGAGGAGAGGAGCTCCTGCTGCTATTTGCTGAGCTCTTGCGGAGATTATTCTGATATACTCATACTTGGAAAAAAATTGAGGTTTGGAGTTTTTCTTTTCATTCACCGCCTTTCTCTCCCTTCTCAAGCTTGCCAGCTGCCGCTATTATGTCATCTATCTTGAGTATGGTCACGGCGAACTCAGCGGCAGATTCTATCGCATACTTATGCACTCTAGTTGGTTCTATTACTCCCCGGCTGTTCATATCCACGACCTTGCCCTCAAAGACATCAAAGCCATAGGATATCTTGCCTTCAGTGTGAGCCTTTCTCAAATCAGCCATGAGAAACACAGGATCCTCTCCAGCGTTCTCTATGAGAGCACGCGGCACGACCTCCAGGGATTCAGCGAGTTTCTCCACAACTATCTGTTCCTTTCCTCCGAGGGCATTTGCGTACTCCTTGAGCCTAAGAGCGAGGTGAGCGTGGACAGCACCTCCTCCAGGAGTTACAGTTCCGTCCTCAACGACATCTCTTACCACACTAAGAGCATCCTGCAGATTCCTCTCCACCTCATCTATCACTTGCTTTGATCCACCTCTTACGAGTATCGAGACAGCCTTGGGATTCTTGCAGTTCTCGATGAAGACCATTTTATCCTCTCCAACGCGCCTCTCTTCTACAAGACCGGCCTCTCCTAGGTCTGAGGGGTTCATGTCCCTCACATTGACCACGATATTGGCTCCTGTGGCTCTGGCGAGTTTCTCCATGTCAGACTTCCTCACCCTTCTGACGGCCAATATCCCCTTCCTTGCCAAAAAGTGCTGAGCTATATCATCAATACCCTTCTGACAGAACACCACGTTAGCTCCGGTGGCAGCTATCTTCTCGACAAGTTCTCGGAGCATCTCTCTTTCCTGCCTGAGGAACTCCCCGACCTGGGATGGAGAGACAACCCTTATCTTCGACGAGATCTCAGGCTTCTTTACCTCTAGAGCTCTCTCTATCAGGGCTATCTTGGCGTTCTTGACGATCCTAGGCATATCTGGGTGGACCACCTCCTTATCTATGACAAGCCCTTTTATCAACTGAGTATCGAACAAAGAACCGCCCTCCTTCTTTTCTATCTTGACGTGATCCAGGTCCACAACTCTCTTTCCGTTTCTCTCCTCGTATACCGACAGAACAGCCTCAGTAACTATTTTTGCTAAGTGATCCTTAGCCGCTGCAACAGCCTTGGACCCCATTGAGATCTTAGCAACCTTCTCGAGGATCTCTCTGTCTTTCCAGTCAACCTCCTGACCCACCTCCTTCTCGAGAATCTCCACAGCCTTCCTGGCAGCTTTACGATAACCTTCTATTATGACGGTCGGGTGTATACCCATGTCTATAAGATCCTGTGCTTTCGAGAGAAGCTCTCCCGCCAGAACAACCACAGTAGTTGTTCCGTCACCGGCCTCCTGTTCCTGTGCCTTAGCTAGGTCGACGAGCATTTTTGCAGTTGGATGCTCCACCTCTATTTCCTTCATTATGGTTGCCCCGTCGTGTGTTATGACAACGTCTCCGAACGGGTCGACGAGCATTTTCTGCATGCCCTTCGGGCTGATCGTTGTTCTAAGAGCCTCGCTTAGAGTTTTAGCTACCATTATGTTCAGTCTCAGGGCTTCCTTGCCCTTGGTCCGCGAGGTTCCTTCCTTAAGGACTATCACAGGGATTGACTCGGTAGGCGCCAATTTCTCGGTAGGCGCCAATTTCTCGGACATACACCATCACCTCTTCAGGTAGATAAGCCTTAGGCTTTTTAAAGATAGGACTAGTGAAGCGCTGATCTACTGGATCTAGTTTAGGCTCACGGCTTTAAAAATTTATTTCTTCAGTTCTCAGAGGGGATGCCTTTAATACCACTCAGAGGATCATCTGATCAGGAAGGATGGATCCCCTGAAGACCATTTGTGAGCCTCTCAGGAGAGGTATAGAGAGAAAAAAGTTTACACTAACCGAAGTTCAGAGAAAAGCCCTGCTGGAGATACCAGCTCGAAGAAGAGTGATCCTAATATCGCCAACTGGAACCGGAAAGACCGAAGCAGCTCTTTGGCCGGTCATTACTGAGATCTATAGAAAGAGGGGGAAGCCCATCTCTATAGTTTACGTGACTCCCTTGAGGGCCCTCAACAGGGACCTGGAGCAGAGAATAAGGTTTTGGTGTGATCTGGTTGGTCTCAGGGTGGATGTCAGACATGGAGATACGAGCCCCTATAGAAGAAGATCCCAGGCTTTGTCTCCTCCAGATGTCCTGATAACCACACCAGAGACTCTTCAAGTTCTACTGATAGGAAAGAGACTTAGAGAGGGAATAAAGAATGTGAAGTGGATCATAGTGGATGAGGTGCACGAGCTCGTCGATGACAAGAGAGGAGTACAGCTCTCAGTTACTTTGCGCAGACTGATGGACCTCTTGCATGAAGATCCAGGAATAATTCTGCTGTCTGCTACAGTACCCAATCCAGAGCTTGTTAGAAAGTTTTTTCTCGGTAATTCAGGACATGTAGTCATCTCTAATCCTGAAAGAGAGGTTATCCTTTCTGTTGAGTATCCAAAGCCCGGTAAAGAAGGAAAGAGTAGGCTCGGTGTAGATGAGGGCCTATCGGCCAGGATCCACAGGATCATCGAGTTGATAAGGTCCAGCAGAGCCTGCTTGATATTTACGAACACTAGATCTACCGCTGAGGCCTTGGCTAACAAGTTGAACCATATTTTGGCGAGGGATCACATGAAGATCAGCGTTCATCACAGCTCTTTGTCGAGGGAATCGAGAGAAGAGACGGAGAGAATGTTTAGGAGGGATGAATTGGATGCTGTTGTGGCAACCAGCTCGCTCGAGCTCGGGATAGATATAGGGTCCGTTGACCTTGTTGTTCAGTACATGTCCCCACGTCAAGCGATAAGAATTTTACAGAGAGTAGGTAGAGCGAGTCATCGGCCTGGAGAGCCCGCTAGAGGAGTGATTATAGCGGACGGCTTCGACGACTTTCTTGAATCGCTTGTGTTGGCAAGAAGAGCTTGTGAAAAAAACCTGGAACCCATCAGGTTCTTTCGAAGACCCCTGGATGTTCTATCTCACCAGTTGGTGGGAGAGACGATAATGAGAAGAAAGGTTTCTCTGATGGATTTTTTCATTAAAATAACGGAGCTCTGGCCATATGAAGAGATATCCATCGAGGATCTCAGGGAGGTGGCGCGCTTCCTCAGCTCAATGAGACCAAGACTCTTGTGGTACAACGAGGAGAGGGATGAGGTGTTTTTGGGAGATATGCAGCGAGTCATGGAGTACTACTTCGGTAATCTCTCAACGATACCCGACGTGAAGACCATACCAGTCTATGATGAATCCTCTGGTTTCTTTGTGGGCTCATTAGATGAGAATTTCGTGGCTGAATACATCAAGCCCGGAATCAAGTTCGTCTTCAGGGGATCTATATGGAGAGTAAAGGAGGTTGGAGGAGGAAAGGTTCTGGTCACTCCAGACTCAGATCTGACAGGAGCCATACCTAGTTGGGCTGGTGAGGAGATACCGGTCGATAGAGAAACCGCTGAAGTCGTTGGAAAGATAAAATTCATGGTTTATGAGATGATCTCGGAGGGAGTTCCTGAGGAAGAGATTGTGAGTAATCTGACGAGAATTTTCCCTTTTACGGAGAAGGATTGTCTAATTGAGGGGATTAAACCCCTCCTGGAGCACATCAAAAGAGGTTTTCCTGTACCCAGCGATCGAAGCTTAGTGTTAGAGAGTGTAGGGGATGTGACTGTGATACATTCACATCTGGGAACCTTGATCAATAGAGCTCTGGCCAGGACCGTGGCATACATGGTGCTGAAGAACCTCAGGATCCCTGTAAGGGTGTATGCAGATCCCTACCATATCTTCATCATTGGAATTAGTGGCGAGGCTGTAGCCTCGTTCCTGAAGAACGCTCTTTTAAGAGAGGTGGATGAGAGAGAAGTCGCAAGATCTACCGGGTTTTATGCTATAAGGCTCGTCCAGGTAGCCAGGAGATTTGGTGCTATAAGAAGGGACGCTGACATAACAAGAGTGGGGCTAAAAAGACTTATAGAGGCGTATAGAGGAACGATCATCGATAAAGAAGCTCTAAATGAGGTATTTACGTTAGATCTCGATTTTGATGGTTTGGAGAAGGTCAGGAAAGCCTACAAAGGAGGTCAGCTCGGGATAATAGTCAGTCCTTTCGAACAGTTTTCACCCCTAGCCCTGGAGGGGTTGATCAGATCGCCCTATCTGTTGGAGATAGCTCCTCCAGATGAGCTGATGAAGAGGCTTCTCGACATGTTCAAAAGAAGGCTCTTGAGAACTCAGATCTTTGTTGTCTGTTCTAACTGCTGGCAGTGGGGCTCGTGGATCTCGATCTCTGCGTTGACTGAGATTGATACCCTGAAGTGCCCTGTTTGTGGTGATAGAAGGCTAGCTGGATTTCATGGAAGGCCCGCTGGAGAAGCGATGAACTCTGTAGAGCTTTCTAGAAGGAAGGGACGGCCTTCTGTGAAAAACGCTAAGCTAGCTAACGTTGCGTATGAACTGGGGCTTCTCACACAGAGATATGGTAATCTGGCCTTGGTCTGTGCGGGAGCGAGGGCCTTGGACTTGGAGAGATTGAGAGAGATTCTTGAGAGACATAAGAAGCTCAGCGATTCTCTTCTGTTGGATCTAGCTAAGATGGAAAGCGATTGCATTAACTTAAGAACGAAAGCTCTTTGATCATTCGCTAAGCGACACCTTTAGGATCCTTCTAGCAGCTTCCTCCGGATCCTTGGATCGGGTAACCGCTCTTCCAACCATCACGAAGTCGAGCTCCCCTATCAGAGAAGGAAGTACATCTTCATTTATTCCACCAGCTGCCCCGAGTTTGAGCTTTGAGGTTTTCACTCCTTCAATGGACTCGCTTCCAAGAACTCCTTCGTCTATCCCTCGATGAATGCAAACTCTATGGACCCCCTCTTTGTGGGCCTCATCTATTAACCACGGGACGTTCTCGACTCCAAGTGTATCTAGGAGTATCTCTCCGTTGAAGTCATCTGCGACCTTCAGAGCTTCCCTCCAAGTTGCTCTGGGAGCTGCTCCCATGACGCTGCATATATCCGCCCCGTTCTCGAATGCCAGGGATGCCTCCAAGGCTCCTGTATCCATAGTCTTCATGTCAGCAAATATTGTCACATTGGGAAAGAGCTCTCTGAAGATTTTCACAGTCCTCACACCCTCAGCTTTTATCAGAGGTGTACCTATCTCCAGATGAGAGATACCGGCTCGGATAACGGAATAGGCCACTTTTATTGCCTCGGATAGGCTTGTGAAGTCTAGAGAGATGAAGACCTCCAAGCTCATTTACACCTCGCTCCGCTTTCTCTTAAACCTGAGAAGCTGGACGATGAAGATCAGATAGGGAATTAATAAGAATATTGACAATGCAGCCAGAATTAGGATCAACTCTAACGGAACTCCTTTGCCGAAGGCAAAAATCAGAGGGCCCACCACAACGACTCCTCCTCCTGAGATCGTTGATCCTCTTGGTACTCCTCCCATGAGGAGGCTCAAAGCGACCAAGAGAAATCCTGTCACTATCAGGCCAAAGGCAATCGCTGGGACAACGTTCCTATTCAACTCACCACAACCTCCCGGTGGTGGGTAGAGAGAGGAGGAACCCAAATATCATAAGAGCTATCATCAGAATTATGAGCAAGAGGACAAGTCTTCGATCCACGTTTTTTCCTATGAATATAGGGAGGGGCCCTATCATCACTATGCCGGCGGCCTTGGTCTCCTCCTCGTGATTTCTCTGATCGCCTCCGAAGGAGTCCACGAATGGGTATAAGATCAAGAGCAGTATTCCTGATAGGATCATCAAAAATCCAAGGTATAGAAGCTCGGCACCGGACACTGCTCCTCCCCTTTCACGTTAGGATTGATCCCGTGTAAAAGCATTACTGTCCTTCCAGCGAAGAATTAGTGTATTTTTCATAATTTCCCGATGGGAGACGTGAGCAGAAAATCATGATGTTGCATATGTAACATAGGATAGCTTCTGGGACATCAAAACCTTTATAAAGATGAGGGTCGACGGTGGAATGAGCTCCGTTCGGGATATGAGGGGGGTAGTGATGAGGGATAAGCTCAAAAGAGCGGAGCTCGGATGGGATAGATGTGAGAAGCTCTGCTCCCCCCGAAGGACTGCTGATGAGTGGAGGCAGGAAGGTTGTTCGTCATAAATGTCACGAAGGTTACAAATGTAGCGGGTAGCTGGAACGTGAGTGCGGAAGGTCGTCTAAAATGGTTGAAAGCGAGGTTCTATCTGAGATAAGGGAAGATATTGAGAGATCCAGAAGTATCATTGAGGAGGCCAGGAAGAAGGCTGAGGAGATCATTGAGGAGGCCAGGAAGAAGGCTGAGGTCGAGGCGGATAAGATCATCGGTCGGGCCAGATATGAGATCAGGGCTGCCAGAAATAGAAAGAAGAATGAGATCGTGAACGGGATTTTCCATAACGCTGAGAAGATATTAGAGCGTTACACCTCAGATGACGAGAGAGCTCTCAGTGAAACGATCAGACTTATCAAAGCCACCTCAAAAGAACTCAGTGGAGAGGAGATCAAAGTTAAAATTCCTGTCAGGTTTAAAGACAAGGTTAACGTCCTTAAGAAAGAACTCGGCGTTGAGATTGAGGCGGAGGACACACTGAGGAGCAGGTGTGGAGGAATCGTGTTAACTAAGGATGAGAGGATATGGATAGAGACCACGATTGAAAGTCGGATGAAGGAGGCCAAGGACAAACTAAGGCTCCAGGTCATCAAAATCCTCTCGTCCTGAGAGGGGGTTCCGCATGGGAACTTACCGCTCGGAGAAGTTTGTAGATGTCAACATATGGATGGAAGAGAGATACTCCTCCGTGCTCATGAATTACCTCTCTGAGAACCAAATCTTTCACGTAAGAGGAAACAGAATAGCAGACAGACCGAAGAACATAGACCAGCTGATGAGCAGATGTGAGGAGATCAACAAAATGGTTGATTACCTTAATGAGATAGTTCCTAAGGGAACTCCTTCTAAGCTTGTGCTTCCAGCAGATATAAGAGCTGCTGTAAGTTTCCTGTATAAAACAGTTAAGGAGCCGTACGATCGCATCAACGAGATAATGGCTAGAGCTGAATCCCTCTACGGAAGACTTGCCTCTGGAGAGCCTATTGATTCCTGCTTGAAGGAGCTCGAATCTCTAGTAGATGAGCTTGAGAGGATTAGAAAGAACCTCTCGAGAAAGATTATATCCTTCAAGGAGGCAGCTGATTCCCTCAGAAGACGACTGGATTTCCTAGGAAAAAACTCACAGTATGAGTCATTCTTCGTGGTCAATGGATGGGTTCCGGAGAAGAGGCTCAAGTCCATAGCTGATGACCTGGAGAGTCTCTGCGACGGGCTGGTCGTGATAGAGATAGTCAAGGTGAGGGACTATCCACCAACCCTGATAAAGGTTCCGAAGATCTTGTTCCCCGTGCAAAGCCTGGTGGATGCCTTTGGTCTTCCTAAATCCACGGAGATAAACCCAGCTATACTCGCTTGGTTGACCTTTCCGCTGTTCTTTGGTATGATGTTCGGGGATGTAGGTCAGGGCTTAGTTATACTTCTCGTAGGACTACTGTCCATGTACGTAAGCAGGAGGAGAAAGTTCGATGGAATCACAGGCATGATCGTCAATAATGGACAATTTTTGATCGCTTTAGGAGTAGGAGCGATCGTTTTCGGGTTTGTCTATGGAGATCTGTTTGGCCCCGACAGATTCTTAAAATTCGGTCTATTTCATCCAATGGAAGAGACTAATAGAGCGATAATAATAGCTCTCTTCGTAGGAGTAGTCCACATAACCACAGGCATAGCTCTGTCGGTGGCCAACTGCTTGATGAATAGAAAGTACCTGGACGCTCTATTTGGACCGGTACCTTGGCTAGCGTTCTACTTGATGTTCACCTATCCGATAGCCTACAAGTTCTTCTGTCCAACGTGGCACATGGATCTGAGCGGGATATACTTCAACCCGATGTTCTTAGGAGCTCTGGCTGTGCCCCTTCTAGTAATGCTAGCAGGACATCCAGTAAAGGAGATTCTGGAGGAGGGGCGCAGCCTGAGAGAAGCTCTTTCATCAATCGGAATGGGCTCCATGGAGGTCTTCGAGGTCGGTCTTGAGTCCTTGGGTCACACTATATCTTATCTGCGATTGTGGGCGTTGAATATGGCTCATGAGGCTCTAATGATTGTTTTCATAAGACTTGCTTTCATGTGTTACCCCACGAGCTTCATAGCAGGTCTCGTGATAGAGCTGGGAGGAAACCTCCTGGTACTGACATTGGAGGGAGCTATAGCCTTTATGCATGCTTTAAGGCTTCACTGGGTTGAGTGGTTCATGAAATTCTACGATGGAACAGGATATCCATTCAGACCATTCCAGGACAAATGCAGATGGGTGATCTACGGGGGATTGTCTGCACAAAGATTTTAATAAATGACTTAGTTCGAGGCGTGGTTGAGACAATGGATCCCATCGTGGAAGTGCTCAAGTACTTGTCCCTCCCACTGGCGGTCGGATTGTCTGCCGTTGGAGCAGGCATAGGCATCGCATGGAGTTCTCCCGCGGTGGCAGGAGCTGGAGCCGAAAAACCGGAGACCATAAGCAGGAATCTTATCTCCATAGTTCTATCTGAAGCTCTAGCAATCTATGGGCTGATAGTAGGATTGCTGCTTTTCTTTAAGCTCGCAGCAATAACTGAAACCGCTAAAGCTATCTCTGCTTTCTCAGCTGGGTTCACAATAGGTCTTGCAGCATTAGGAGCTGGTATAGGAATAGGTCTTTCAGGAAATGCTATGGCCATGGCAACTGCCAAAGATCCCAAGCTGTTCGCTCGGCTTCTGCTTGGAGTAGTTCTATCTGAAGCTCTAGCAATCTATGGGCTGGTTGTGGCCTTACTGATAGTTCTAGGTATATGAGAAACTCTTACCGAAGGAGCGCGGATCTAATCTAAGCACTTAATTAAAATGGATACATCCTAAACTAATATTTCTCATGTTGGGGGATCGGATGAGGCTGAAAACGGACTATTTTGTCAACGCTGTTGTGTATGGAAGGCTCAACTCCGTGCCATCCGAGGAGGAGCTGAGGACTTCCTGTAGTAGAGGTGTTGATGAGCTGGTTAAAGTCATGAATTACAGATGGGATGATAAGGGAGATCTGGACCTTGCGCTCTACAGAGAATTTGTGAAGGAGCTTAGAGAGCTTCAGAGCCTCACAAGCAGGTCCAGTCTTAGGAAGGCTATGGAGTCCGTTATTTATGATTATAGGGCCAAGAACTTAGCGCTTCTTCTCTCCGGTAAGATACTTGGCTTGGATTGGGGAGAGATAAGCAATTACTTCTCTCCTGTTGATGATTTAGAGTTACTTCATGCTGCTTATTCCCTCGACAGTGACACATTGCTGTCTTCTTTGAGTTACGAGTGGAGAGTTGCTGTCAAGGAAGGGATGGAGGCTTACAGCGAGGCAGGTGATTTGGGTCTTCTGGAGGCTGCCGTATATCGCTCAGCCATGGAAATAAAATACGATCTCTTCGCGGAGTCCACTGGAAGAGGGTGCAGGGAGTATCTTGAGATAGTTAAGGCCGACATCGACCTTAGGAACGTGATAGTCTTGCTTAAAGGCTCGGAGCTGAGGGCTCATAAGAAGACCATCATGACAAACATCATTCGGAGAGGAACTCTCTATCCAGGCATGATGGAGAGGTGCTCCTCCCTACGATCTGCCGAGGCGGTACTGGAGGTGGTGAAAGAAAAACTGAGATTAGGTGAAATAAGCTCTCAGAGAATAGATGAGCTTTCGATAGAAATGGAGAGCAAGAGAAGATTCATTTTAATGAGGAAGCTTCGTTCGATAATATCCAATCCAGGATATGCTGTTGTTCCTATATCTTATCTCGAGCTCAAAAAAGCTGTGGTGGATGTGATCAAGTCCGTGCACTCATCCATTAGAAACGGACTTAGCTCCGAGGAGTGCTCCTCGTTTTGCCTTCCCCTCTTATAAACTTTATTATTATAAAGAAGTTTGAGATGATCACCCCACATATTATGCCTAGCAACTGAGCTAAGTTCTCGGACATCCCAAAAGATGGCAGGAACGTTTTAGACAGATACCAAGAGACCGCTATTATTGTTATCATGTCAACCAAAAGCGCTATGCTCTTAGAAGCCATTCTAAAACTTGCTGGTAGACCTGGTCGAACCTCCTCCCGCTCAACACTTCCTCCACAGACTTTGTTCACCGAGATCCTCTCAAGTTCAGCACTCTCGGCCTCCTCACCTTCTTTCGATTTCTGTTTTTCAGAAGGAATTACCTCCGAACCTTTCATGCACTCTAACACATCACGATAGTATGTTGGAAGCTGTTTAGCGTCTACTCTCCTTGAGTTCAAGAGGCATGCAGTCACAAGCAAGGATGAGGGTATCTCCTTCGAGTCCAAGGCACTCCTGATCTTCCCAGGAGGTATTCCACATTTCTCAGATAACTTCTCAACTCCGTAGTAGCTTATAGCGGATTCTATAGCCTCTTTCATTTTCTTATTAAGTCTAAGCCTTATCTCTGTGCCCACAAGAGGAGAACCGAGTCTGAGATAAAAAATTTAGTTGTGCTGAGGAAGTTCGCTGTTAAAACGAGAGGAGAGGATCTTTCACAAGGAGTTTTCATCTGCAAGAGCTGTGAATATTAAGTCAACACAAACATAAACATAGCCAAAAATATTGGAGTGTAGCCAAGGGCATATAGTCCATTGCAAGGCTCTAGCGGTCAAGTTTGAGGAAGCAGCTCCGTTACACGCTTCCCAAACATAAAGGTCTCACGATGAAGTCCCCTTTAGGTAGAGGAGGTCACCTCTATTATCCTTCTCAACCTAAAGAGCTCCTCCCTCTCTCTCTCCTCGAGAGCCATCTCTATGAGAGCTATGTTTCTCTTTATCTCAGGTATAAGACGATAATTTAGGGCATTAACTCTCCTCCTCACCTTAGCTATCTCCTTGGAAAGATTTTCCATCTTGTAGGCGAGTTCTATGAGCTTTATAAATTCCTCCGCAGTTTTCATGGCCTCCTCCTCCGCAAGTATGAAAGAGGCAGGGCTTGATATGAGATTTGTGACCTTCACAGGCTCTCTCATTTTCCTAAGGCCCAGTTGAACTAAGCGCAATCCCATGAGGTTTAGAGGACGAGCATCGACTTCGTAGCACGACTTTCTCATCGATAGAAGCCTTTCTGTCTCTAGACGACCAACCTCTACCTCTGAGAGGGAAATTCCTCTATCTATTTTCCTTAGTGCCTCCAGAACCATGCGATAAACCGTAGAATACTCCCTCAAAGTATTAAAAAGTTCCGAAACTAGTTCGTTCTCTTTATCGAGTAGAAGATCGTACGCCTTCTCAGCTAGCCTCAGCCTTCTCTTAAGAGCTATCAATTCCATCCTCGTTGGCTTTACTTTCAAGGTGGATCACCTTTCTTTTTTTAAAAAAAAGGAAGCTTAAAAGGATTTAGGGGGCTTCCTCGCTTTTCACCGCCCCTTTATGCCTGTATCTGGGATGATACCTCTCTATTATCTTCCGCGGTATTCTAGTGAGGTCCTCTTCAGGCACATACTCTGCAAGCAGCTTCCATCCCAGATCCAGAGTGTAGCTTAGATCTCTGTTCTCCTCAAATCCTTGGTTTACAAACCTCCTCTCGAAGGCATTGCCGAAGTCCAAGTATCTCCTCTCGCTTTCCTCGAGAGCCTCCTCTCCTATTATTAGAGCTAAGTTTCTGACCTCCTGTGCTCTAGCATAAGCTGCATAGAGTTGATTGCTGAGATCTCTGTGATCTTCTCTCGTGTACCTGGTGGCTTCAGTCATCAGACGGGAGAGCGACGGAAGCACATTTATTGGAGGATAGATACCCTTGTTGTGCAGGTTTCTGTCCAGGAAGATCTGTCCCTCGGTTATGTAGCCAGTGAGATCTACGACTGGATGGGTTATATCATCGTTGGGCATAGTTACTATTGGTATCAGAGTCACGCTCCCTCTCTTTCCGAGTATCCTACCACACCTCTCGTATATGGAGGCCAGATCTGTGTATAGATATCCCGGGAATCCTCTTCTTCCAGGCATCTCCTCCCTAGCAGCGGAAATCTCCCTCAATCCTTCAGCGTAGCTGAGCATGTCCGTTAAGATAACGAGGACGTGTATTTCCAGGGTAAAAGCGAGGTACTCCGCATAGGTCATGGCTAGTCTAGGAGCGAAAATCCTCTCAGCCACAGGATCGTCAGCTAGGTTGACTATCAAAACTGATCTGCTGAGCGCTCCTGTCTTCTCAAAGTTGTTGACGAAGAACTTGTAGTCCTCGTAGGATATCCCCATCGCTCCAAAGACCACAACAAACTCCTCCTCCTTTCCGGGAACCTTTGCCTGTCTAGCTATCTGCATTGCCAGCTGATTGTGAGGCAGGCCGCTTCCAGTGAAGAGAGGAAGCTTCTGACCCTGACTTAAGGTGTTCATTCCGTCTATGGCGGATATGCCTGTCTGCATGAAGTCCTTCGGATACTCTCTGGCCGTGGGATTTATCGGCAGACCGTTGACGTCCAAGTAGTCGTCGGGAACTACAGGGGATTCACCATCTATGAACTCTCCTCTTCCGTTGAGAACCCTTCCAACTATGTCTTGAGAGACGGGTATCTTTAAGGTATCCCCTAGGAAGGTCACTGCAGTCTTGTCAGCATCTATCTCGCTAGTTCCCTCGAACACCTGCACTATGGCATATCCCTCTCCGGTCTCTATCACCGAGCCACTTCTTTCCCCTCCTTTAGGGTCCAGAACCCTGACTATCTCTCCATATCCGACCTCCTTGGTCTTCTCGACTATGAGCAGGGGACCCCTTACCTCGCGAACCGTCCTGTAGTATTTGGGAGCCAAACTTGTCAACTAGACACCTCCCCAAACAGCTTCTTCATTATATCTCTCAGCTCAGCTAGAGCGTTCTCAAATTCCTCCTCGGGCATGTACCTCAGCTGTGAGAGGATCTTCCTTATCTCAGGTGAGGTTATTTCAGATAAGGATGCTCCTCTGCTTAGGGCTGAAGACATGGCCCTGTGCAAGTCCACTATTGTCTTAGCTATTTTGTATGTTCTCGTTGGTGGAGAGTAGGTGTCCACATCATGGAAAGCGTTCTGCATCAGGAAGTCCTCCCTGAGAAGCCTGCCTATGTACAGGGTTAATCTATCCCTCTCCGGGAGGGCATCAGCCCCTATAAGCTTGACAAGCTCAGATAGCTCGGATTCCCTCTGAAGTATAGAGCCGACCTCCGTCCTTAAAGCCCCCCAATCGGGAGCCACATTCTTTCTGAACCAATCCTCAAGCACACCGGAGTAAAGCGAGTAGCTAGTAAGCCAGCTTATTGCTGGGAAGTGTCTCTGTTCCGCCAACGACTTATCAAGTGCCCAGAAGACTCGCACTATTCTCAAGGTGGACTGTGTGACGGGTTCGGAGAAGTCTCCTCCGGGCGGGGAAACGGCGCCCACTACTGTTACTGATCCTATCCTGTCTTCAGAGCCCAGACATATTACTCTCCCAGCTCTTTCATAGAACTCAGCCAGACGATCCGCCAGATATGGAGGATACCCTTCCTCTCCGGGGATCTCCCCCAAGCGACCAGAAACCTCCCTCAGAGCTTCAGCCCATCTGGAGGTGGAGTCAGCCATGAGAGCGACATCATAGCCCATATCTCTATAATATTCCGCTAGGGTTATTCCTGTGTAGATGCTGGCCTCTCTAGCGGCTACGGGCATGTTGGAAGTGTTTGCTATCAATATAGTTCTTTCCAT
Source organism: Thermoproteota archaeon (assembly GCA_027491735.1). Taxonomy (GTDB): domain Archaea; phylum Korarchaeota; class Korarchaeia; order Korarchaeales; family Korarchaeaceae; genus Methanodesulfokora. The sequence goes on from JAOZGP010000035.1 coordinate 25,677, forward strand.
CAGTGGTTTACCTGTCCTCGGATCTTTTAGCTCAGGGAACGATCTCAGAACATCGGTCATCTCGTTTCCTCTCTCACCACATCCCACGTAGACTACTATGCTGGCATCTGACCACTTGGCCAACTGATGCTGAAGAACGGTTTTTCCTGTGCCGAAACCACCGGGAACTGCGGCCGTACCTCCTTTCGCTATCGGAAATAGGAAGTCCAATATTCTCGTTCCAGTTATCAACGGATCCGTTGGGTCGAGCCTCTTCTTATAGGGCCTTGGAATTCTGACAGGCCACTTCTGCTTTAGTGTGAGCTTTACCTCCCCAGAGCTTGTCTCAACGGTGACAATAGTATCATCAGCAGTGTAGTCTCCTTCAGGCTCCACGCTTTTAACTGTCCCCTTTATGCCTGGAGGAACGAGCACTTTGTGAATCACTAGCTCGGTCTCCTGAATCTCGCCTATGATGTCTCCGCCAACGATCTTATCTCCCGGTTTTACTTTAGGTTTGAAGCTCCAAGATCTCTTCAAAAGTGGTTCAGCTACCACCCCCCTCATTATGAAGTCTCCATACTCGTCCCTGATTAGGGTCAAAGGTCTTTGTATTCCGTCGTAGATCTGTCCTATTAGGCCAGGTCCAAGCTCCACGTAGAGTAGAGATCCTGTAGTCTCTACTGGTTCTCCGGGTCTTAGTCCTCCGGTATCCTCGTAAACCTGGATCTCAGCTCTGTCCTCCACTAGTCGGACTATCTCGCCTATCAGCTTGTCTTCACCTACCCTAACCATCTCATACATCTTGGAGCCAGAGAGCCCCTTCGCCATAACGACTGGACCTGCAACGCGAGTTATTTTACCTTCCACCTGAAACACCACCCTTCCCTGCAAGACTTTCTATATCAACCTTGACTCCGAGGGTTTTGCTTATCACAGAGGCTATATCCTCGCCCTCGCCTCCCCTTAAGAAGTCAGGAATTGATAGGAGAAAAACGTTCTTGGGAAGCTTTTTCCTTGCCTTGCTCAAGGACTGGATTACTTCTCTTTTATAAAATGAGGGGACTATCAGAACCTTCCCCCTCTGCCCCTTGGCTTCAAGCTCCGCTCTGATCTCCTCTGCATCCGCTGCTACCTTGGAACCAGAGATCCCGCAGAGCTTGAATATCTTGAAGCATCTCTCGTCTGAGAGTATCTTTACCTCCATCGTGGAAGCAGTAGGGGGTCTGCTTTTATTTTTATCGCTGAGAGGTCAATAGGAGATGAAAATGTTTATTTACTGCCATGCGATCCTTTACACTAGCTCTTCGAATGACGCGGGGGTAGCCAAGCCGGGACAAAGGCGGCGGACTTAAGATCCGCTCCCTTAGGGGTTCGTGGGTTCAAATCCCACCCCCCGCACCATGACAGGAGGACCCAACCATGGGACTTGAGAAGGAGGCTAAACTCAGAATAAAGCACAAGGAGTTCTTGGAACTCGCTGAGAAATTAGGGCTTGATCTGAGGTTCGACAGGACCGTCTCTCAGAGAGATGAATTCTTTGATTATGAGGATATGCACCTTATGAGGAGAGACTCCGTCCTCAGGATAAGGAGAGAGGATGATCTACTGATAGTAGCGTATAAGGGCCCTAGGAGGATCACGAACGGAATTAAAGTAAGAGAAGAAGTTGAAGGACCTATCGGCAGTGAAGAATGCTTAAAAGCCTTAAGAGCTGCGGGAGTACCGGCTGACAGGGTTTCTTCTATTGAGGATCTCTATGAATTGTTGTATAGTAGAGGACTCTCAAAAAAGGCTGAGGTTAGAAAGAAGAGAAAGATCTATAAATCGAGCAGATTCAATTGTGAGATCTGCTTGGACTCTGTAGATGGACTTGGTGAGTTCGTCGAGATAGAGGGGAAAGCCGTTGAGAGGTTTATGGAGGAGATGGGAATAGATAATAAAAATAAAAGGGTAATTAAGAAAAGCTATTTAGAGCTTATTGCTGAGAAAGGATTTAACGCCTGATCTTTCGAGGAGATCCAGTGAGGCCTTGACAGCATCTTTCATTATCTGACCCTCGTCCAGAGTAGTCAGCTCGCCGTTCTCTATCACGAGCTTCCCATTAACTATCACGTGAGCTACATCTGAGGATCTGGCGGAGTAGACCAGGTGAGACTCTGGTGAGTGGAGTGGGATCCACCAGGGCTTTTTAATATCCAGGATCACCACATCAGCCATTGATCCAGGTTCTATCGCCCCCAGTTTGATTCCTAAGAACTCGGCCGGGGTCCTCGTGACCATGTCAAGCACCTGACGGACGTTGACCACAGTGGGATCTCTCATGTACCCCTTGTGGATGAGAGCAGCAAACTTCATGGTCTCGAACATATCCAGCACGTTGTTGCTGGCAGCTCCGTCGGTTCCCAAACCGACACGGATGCCGTTCTTTAGGTAGTCTGGTATTGGAGAGAAGCCGGCAGCTGTTTTCATGTTGCTGACTGGATTATGAGAAACCAAAATCCCTCTTTTTCTCAATATCTCCAGCTCCTCGCTCGACGGCCAGACCACATGTGCCGCTACAGTTCTGGCATCAAATAAGCCCAAGTCGTCTGCATGTTTTATGGAGGGCTTTCCATACTTCTTCCTCATCTGCTCAACTTCACTGTAATCTTCGGCCAGATGGATTTGAAGAGGAACGTTCTCATCGACAGCTATCTCCTTTGCCCTTATGAGGTTTTCTGGAGTCACTGAGTAAGGTGCATGCGGTCCTATCGAGGGAGTTACCAGCGGATCTCTTCCTTTCCATTCTTTTATAAAATTCTCGGCGATGGAAAGAGCTTCTTCAGCGCTCCTGGTCTCAGGAGTTGGAAACTCGAGAACTGAGGAGGCCAAAACAGCCCTTATACCTATCTTAGATGCTGCCTCTGCTATAGTCCCCTCGAAGAAGTACATGTCGAAGATCGTTGTTGTGCCCATCTTGAGGGACTCCAACATGCCAAGAAGAGCACCTGCTCTTATGTGATAGGGATTTAATTTCCTCTCCATCGGCCATATCTTCTTCTCAAGCCATTCCATCAGTCCCATGTCATCTGCCACGCCTCTGAACAGGTTCATTGGTATATGGGTATGGGTGTTTATCAGCCCAGGCATAACCAGCTTGCCCTTGGCCTCCAGAACCACATCAGCGGTCGCTGAGATATCCCTGGCTATCGATGAGATCCTGTGGTCTTCTATCAGAATATCGAAATCCCTTAAGATCCTCCTCTCTCGGTCTTGTGTGACCACCACGGAGGCACCTTTTATTAGAATAGACTCCACACCTCACCCCCGAGGAAGAGGAGGATCAAAATTAATAAGAACGATTCCCCTAAACGGAGGAAAGATCATGAGACGGGTTTTCATATCAACATTTCTGGTCATTGCGCTCTTCACTCTGGAGGCCTCCCTCCTAAGCTTCCCTGTAGGATGTGAGAGTGTCGGCACCTATGTTTACACGTACGTCGTTCACAAAAGTGGATGGATTGATATAAAGACAGAGTTCAGAGCAAATGGAAGAGGAACTTCCTGGGTGTTGGTGCCGAAGTATGACAGATACTGTTTAAGGATTAAGAGCGGGAAGGTTCTGTGGAAGAAGATCGATGTCGCTAAGACGAGGACTGGAGAGACTTTCTACTTCTATGATAACCTTTCATTTGAATATGAGGGTGGCTTGGATTTAGTCATAAACTGGAGCTATAGGTTCGGCGCCCTGATAGTGGAACCAAACGGTGCTTTCTACACGACTCAAGTTGGGTTCGATGGAAAGGATCGGGCTGTGGTCCAGATAGTGTTCCCTAAGGATTTTGAGATTAAGTCCGTCGAGCCAGGTCGCTACCTCAGGAAGGACAACTCAACAGGAACATACATATTCTTTGAGAACCTAACGGGTAGCAATAATTTCTTTCGATCTTTGGTGTCTTTTCACGTCAGGAATCAGGGAACTTTTCTCCAAAGGAATGTTAAGGGATTGACCATCATATATCCGAAGAGGTACGAGGATGTCGTTGACAACCTCTCCTCCGTTTACCTGAGAGGCATAGGCCATCTGATGAATATAACAGGATTTAAGAGGCCTATTAATGTTACAGTGAAGTTCTTTGTGCCTGAATCTGTCAAGGAGCTGGAGGCCTTTGGATACACAAACCTCAAAGGCTCATCAGACGTCTTGGAGAGGGGAGTAGTATACCTGAACATGATAATTGTTAGAACTCCCACCTACGAGATGCCGGAGGTCTTGTTCCACGAGCTCGCTCATCAGTACATGTGGCACAGTGGTCTGATGCCCCACTTGAGATGGGCCCACGAAGGACTCGCGGACTACATCTCCATATACATATGTCATAAACTTGGTTTCAAGGAGGCAGGACTCTATGAATATCGGTCGGTGTCACTGTTGGTCAATAAAACTGGTGGAAAGGTTGGTTTTGTGCAGAAATGGAGTTCTGGAGGGTTGCCGCCTAATGCGGATCTTTACTATGCTGCCTCGTTATATGTAATAAGTGAATTAGCGAAAAAGCATGGGGGAATGATGCTGTACAAAAAGCTCTTCGAGATCGCTAGGAGGAGGAACATCTCCATAAGCAACTTCTCTGAGTTTCTCAGCCTCCTGAACAAAGCCGCAGGGACCGACCTATCTAAGGACTTCAGAGAAATGGGGTTCGAAGTACCAAAACTTCGCGAGGAGGAGCCCCTAGAGCTCAGATATATGCTTTGCGTCTCTGAGCTTCTAGGGATGTTCAATCCGTTCAATCCACATGCGAGGAGCTATCTCTCTGAAGCCAAAAATCTGTTTGAAGTTGGTGATACGACTCGTGGAAGGATTTTTCTCTACAAAGGTGCAATAATAATCGCCTTGGGCTTCATGATCGAGTTCAGCTTGATAGCCCTGACGGCATCTCTTGTCATATTTCTCCGAGAGAGGAAAGGCCCCCGGAAAAAAGGAGGGATTGTTGGAATAAGAGATCTCCAATATAACGCCATCTCACACGATACGATCAAGTTTCTCCAGCTCCAAGAGCTGATTCCATTTCTTGACTACTTCCTTTTCTAATTCCTCAACGTCAGCCTCGGAAAGTGTTCTTCTGAACCTACTTTGGGCCAGCAGATAATTCTTTAGCGGTTTTCTCTCCCTGGGTTTCACAGTAACCCTGAGCTTGCCGTGCTCTATCTCGTAAAGAGGGAAGAAGCAGGTGTCCACTGCTAGTTTACCCATCTCCGCAGTTTTGTTGGAGCTCATACCCCACCCCGGTGGACAAGGCGATAGTATGTGTATATACCTGAACCCCTCCATGCGTGAGGCCTTCTCAAACTTTCTCACGAGATCCATGGGATATCCTACTGAGGCGGTAGCTACATAAGGAACTCTATGCATGGCCACTATTAAAGGAACCTCCTTTTTGGGCTGCACCTTGCCCCCTAACGTCGTTTTTGTCCAGGCTTTCTGAGGAGTGGATCCAGACCTCTGTATGCCAGTGTTCATATAGGCTTCATTATCGTAGCAGACATATATCATGTCTTCATTTCTTTCCGCTGCTCCTGACAGAGCCTGTAGTCCTATATCGACCGTTCCGCCATCCCCAGCCCACACGACCACATTCGCTTTTCTTCCTGTTATCTTGTGTGCACGAGTTATACCGCTAGCACATGCGGCCGCTGCTGCGAAGGCGATGTTTATTAGGGGAGCATTGATACAGGTTTTGGGATATGGGCCCTGAATCACGCTGAAGCAACATGCCGGAACCACATATACTGTATTTCTACCAAGAACTTTGGAAGCTAGCTTGAAGGCCAGCGATGCACCACAGCCCGGGCAAGAAGCTGATCCAGGCAAGTAAGTTCTTTCCCTACTCATCAAGTCCTTTATCGTAAGCACCATCTAGATCACCCCCTTCAATCTAAGGCTACGAATGCGATCCTTGAGTCCGTACCAGTAGCAGGGGAAAACCTCGTCTTCAGGAACCTTTATGGCAAAGTTCACCATGGAAACTATATCTTTATACGTCACATCCCTACCCCCAAGCCCCACTATGAAGTTAACCACTTTCGGAGCTTCATCTATTCCGTACAACGCAGAACGCACCTCCATGGCCAGTGGACCTGAGTGACCAAAGGAGATACTTCTGTCCAGAACCACAACAACATCTTTGTCCTTTAGAAGCTTTATTATCTCCTCTCTCGGAAAGGGACGGAACATACGTACCTTTAAGAGCCCTGTCTTCGCTGTGTCGATACGCTTCAAGGCGTACTCAGCTTCTGAGGAAAGTGTTCCTAGGGACACTATTGCCACATCCGCGTCCTCTAAGTCAACTGCCTTAACCAACCCTCCGTGATCCCTTCCAAATCTCTCGGCAAATTCTCTGGATATTTGATTGAGTAACTCTTTTGCTTTCTCCATGGAGGTATGTATGGACCACCTCATCTCCATGTAGTCCTCCATAGGCATGACCAGATTGCCCATATCCACAGGCAAGTCTGGATCCAGCATCCAGTGAGGTGGTCTATACGTTGGCAGGAAGGAGTCGACTTCTGCTTGGTCCGGTACGTTGACCGGCATGTATGTATGGCTCAGTATGAAGGCATCTATACACACCATGAAGGGCAGAAGAACTTCTGGATTTTCAGCCACCTTATACATCGTTATGACGGAGTCCAGCGCTTCCTGAGCGGATGATACAAACATTTGGATCCATCCGCTGTCTCTCTGGCTCATAGCGTCTTGGTGATCGGTGTGTATATTCCAAGGAGGACCTACAGCCCTGTCTACGATCACCATCCCTATTGGAAGTCTGGATCCAGCAGCCCAGAAGACTACTTCGCCCATGTAGAGCAGACCTTGACTTGAGGTCGCTGTGAAGGTTCTCACACCAGACGCCGATGCTCCTATGGCAGCAGCCATAGCACTGTGCTCGCTCTCGACACGGATATACTCCGCGTCCATGATGCCTTCGTGTATGAACTCCTCGATGGTCTCCACAACTGTAGTTTGAGGAGTTATGGGATATGCGGGTATTACCGCTGCCCTAGCTAAGCGAGCCGCATGAGCTGCTGCCTGATTCGCGTTTATTAACTTCCATTCACCCAATTTTCATCCCCCCTCCCTGATCATACTTATTGCTCCTGCTCGACAAACCTCCTTGCAAACCCCACACCCCTTGCAATACTCGTAATCGATTTTGGGATGATCTCCTTCCATGACGACGGTATCTTCGGGGCAGTACAGCCAGCATTGCCAGCATTTGATACACTTAGATAGGTCAATCACGGGTTTGAACACCCTCCATATGCCAGTCTTACCCATGGCACCCGGAGAAGGGTAAGAGATTGGCAGAACCATTTCTACCTCTTTAGATTCGCTCAAGGTATCCCCTGGGAACAAAGAAGTTGAGGAAATTTTATTTACTTTTCATCTCCAGGTTACCGGGTACCGGAAGTCAACAGGAGTTACGCCCTAACAGTGCTTCTGTCTCCTAAAAAGTGAGGAATATTTAAAAAGGTGCTCAGAATCCGCTGCTGGCGGCAGGAGCACCTCTCTTCGGAGGAGGAGCCTGTTCCTCTTTAACGATTAGCTTCTTATTTTCAAATATTAGTTCCATGGTGCTTCCCTGCAGGGTGCCAGGCTTTACACAAACCTCAATGGCTTCCTCCCCTCTCATCGGATAGTAGATCTTCCAGACAGAGGACTTAAGACCCGGATTCTGCTGGTCCAGGAACTCAAGAATTCTTTCGGTTAGAGGGACTCCAACTCTGGCGGACATATCTCATCACCTTCCTTCTCTTCGCTCTCTCAATGAGCTCTCTCATATCCTACAGTAAGAACTATAAAAAGCTTTCAACTAGGAGCTCGAGGAGCTCACCCTGATCAAGATCGAGGAAGAGGTTCCTTAGATGAACGGCGAAAGATTCATACCTGTGACCAAGCTATGTTGTAAAGGGCGTTTACATGGAGGAAGCTCCTATCACGTTCTTGTCCCTGAGACACAGCTACGATGAGGCCGATTATGTTGTAGTTCCTTTCCCATTCTGTAGAACCTTCTCCTGGAGGGGTGGATCCGACGAGGGCCCCCTCAGCGTAATAGAGGCCTCGAGATACCTGGAGCCCTACGACATGGAGTTGGGTTTTTGTCCAGCTGAGGCGGGTGTGTTCACAATGAACGAGATCGTAGCGCCAGTAGACTTAGTTAAAGCCGGGGAGATCTTAAGATCGACCTTGAGCAGGATACACTTGGACGAAAAGTTTCCAATACTGTTAGGAGGAGATCACATACTCTCATTATTCAGTTTTGCTGCGGCTTTCGAGGAAAGAGAATGCGATGTGTACTTATCTCTAGATGCCCACGCCGATCTTTCTGATAGCTATCAAGGTTCGAAATATAGTCATGCGTGTACGACAGCCAGAATACTGGAGACATTTCCGTCAGCCCAAATCCTTGTGGTCGGAGTCAGATCCATGTCGAAGGAGGAAGTTTTAACAGCTGAAAGGGAGGAGAGGTTGTGCATAGTTCCTGCTACTGACCTAGAAAAATCAAGAGATTTTTTATCTGATGTTGAGGGGAGGAGGGCTCATCTGAGCATAGATGCGGATTTCTTCGATCCTTCGATAGCCCCCTGTGTACCTACTCCGGAGCCAGGAGGTGTTGGATATAGAGAGGCGATAGGCCTGTTGCGGGATATAACTGATCGCTTAGAGGTAGTTTCCATGGATCTCGTGGAGTTCCGTCCATGTCCATTTACCAAGAGTGACTCGCTTACCATGGCCGCCCTGATCTATAAAGTGATGGGTCTCACTCAGGAACGCCGACAATAGCAGGTTATGATCTTCTCACATAGTCTCTTTACGGATAGCTCCACAAAAAACGCCAGAACTATGACCTCCATCCAGGCCTTAACTAGAATAAGTGCCACTACGGAGGGGGGTATAATCGACAGGGCCTCCTGAGGCAAGAACATCGGTGCCCAGACAGCTATTGTTAGGTAGGTGAATATGCTTTCAGGCACGTAGCCTAAGATAACAGCCATGAGGGGTCTTGTCTTCTTCATGAGAAGGCCTGAAAAATACCCAGTCATGGCTTTTCCAGGAAAAAAGAGTGCACCGAAAACCGGACCATACACCCCCTGAAGTCCAAAACGCACATAGGGGGAGATGGCTACTATAAAACCAGTTAGCAGACCATATCTTGGACCTAGAACGGCGGCCGAAAGGAAGGTTCCATAATGAGAGAGATCCAGCGCTACTTGAGGGCTGATTATTGAGAAAGCATTCAGAGAGAATATGCCTATAACGTTTCCAAGCGCCCCCAAGATCACAGATAGAGCAAAGTCCTTCGTCTTCATCGAGAGCTTGGGTGCAGACTAAAATATAAACTTGATCATATCTGATTATCTTTTCAAATTTGAAAAAATAACTTCACACCTCTAGGATGAGCCTTCTTTTCAGTCTGGACTTTACTGCAGAGAGGAGCTCCGCTGTACCGTACCCCGTGAGGGCACTCACCACAACAGGACTCGAGTATCCTCTGTCCACGACCTTGTTCCTCTTCTCCACTAGTTCTTTTTCATCAACGAGATCCGCCTTATTTAGAACCGGAATCAGCTTCTCACTGTTCACTCCTATATCCATAAGTATGTTTGTAACCTCCTTCAACTTCAGATCGAAGACCTTGTTCCTATCAGAGGCATCCATCACAAAAAACACCAGATCAGCATTCATTATATCTATCAAGTTTATCTCAAAGGAGGTTATGAGTCGTGGATCCTGATCCACGACGAACCCTATGGTGTCCACCAAGTAGGTATTCTCATCCAAGAGACTGGCATACTTGCTCGAGAGCGTTGTGAAGGGAGAGGGGCTGACCGGCTTATTGAGACCGGTAAGTCTGTTGAACAAGCTTGTCTTTCCAGCATTATAATGGCCTACTAGCGCTATTATTTTGCCTCCTAATTTCTTCTTTTTTCTTATCTCCTCAATTTTTTTGATCCTGCATTTCTCTATCTTCTCGCGCAGTATCTTTATCCTTCTCTGTATCGCATTCACCTGCTTGTGATAGGCATACTCTCCGCCGCCCTTGAAGCCAGCTCTCATTCTTTTGTACTTTATTGACGCCTGAAGCTTCACATACGGAAACATCTTCTTCAAAGCCGCCATCTCTATCTGTAATTTGGATAGAACGTCTTGAGAGGCCTCCCGAAAGACTTTAAGGGTCACGTCATATCTGTCCAGAACCTCGACTCTCAGCGACCTTTCGAGATTCCATCGCTGCTTGCTCGATAGCGTATTGTAAAAAACAATAGATGTTGCCTTAATTTCGGAGACCTTATTCTTCAACTCCCCTATCTTCCCCTTACCAAAGACATAATCCACTCTGGGCTTCTTTCTGACCTGGACCATTCTGCAGACTACCTTACCTCCCAACGACCTTACTAGCTCCTCCAATATTTCCAGCTTTATGAGATACTCATGGTGATCATGTACATTTGTCTTTACATAGGCTACTATGACCCTCTCACCGTGCATGGGATTACGACCGCTTGTTTGTAAGGCAAGCCCAAATAAAATGCTTCCACCGACTCTCAGTAAAGCTGTTCATCCCTTCGTGAGGGCATGTATTCTCAAGAATTTTTCATCGAGTACCACCATCTCCGTTATGTGTTTCACTGCTGGATAGGGTATGAGCACGTTACCCTCTTTATCATGTCTCAGTTTCTGAAGAAAAGCTCCAGCTGTACTCTTGGTCTTCTTGACCACTAGATAAGTTATCTTTCCACTCAGTTCGTCGATTATAAGATCGATGATCTCACCAACGACCAGCCCTTTGTCAGTAACAACGGGTATTTCAGCAAGTTTGGTAACCGAAAACCTAGCCATATAATCACCTAACTCCTCTGAAGAACCTGGAGTGGGCCGGGTGGGACTCGAACCCACGACCTCCGCCGTGTGAGGGCGGCGTCATAGCCACTAGACCACCGGCCCACGAGGGGATCCGATAGTAAAGCTGAAGAATAGGTTATGTAAAAATGTTGCTCTCTCGACGACAGAATCGGTTATCCGAAGACCGTGTTAGGTTCGTGAGCCACAATTGTCCCCGGACCATGCCTCCTGCTCCACCTCGACCACGCGTCTGGCTTCATCAGGAGTTGACAGAGCTCCCCACCCCACGTCCTAGCAAGAGGCATGGGTTGCATCGGTGCATTCAGATCTTCGCTCCCGGGCCATATCTGGGACACTTGAGCTTTCCAGCTACTTAGCCCACTTAAACTCAACCACCCATAAAATGAGTGGTTTCCTACCACTAATGCCTGTGAGGATCTTTTATAGAGGGGAGAGAGTTATGTCGCGAGGCTTCTCCGCCAAAACTGAGAAAACCGATCGATTCAACTGGTAGAGGACTCAGATAAGGGAAGATGGGATTTGCAGGGAGGATAGCTTTATTTATAATTCCTTGTCTGATGATTGAAGGGGTCAGTACTCAAGATCCATTTCATTACTGCCCTCAACGGGCTCGATTAGATCATCCCCCAATAAGTCATGAGTTTGTGATGGAGTTTAAAAAGGTGAGCCTGATGGGAAACCTGGAGAAATTCTCCAGCAGAATAGTAGAATTACTGAGGAAGGTTCGGGCGGGTGAGATGTCCGTATCTGAAGCGCGCTCTAGAATTGAGTCCATGATCAAGGAATGCGACGAAGAGGAAGAAAGGGCCTTTCTGTTGGGTACGTTAAATTCCATAAATGACAGACAACAGGTCAGTCTCTTCTATAGAGCGATATCCTCTGACGAGAAGCTTCTAGGAGAATATGCTGACAGGATCTCCTCTTGGTTTGATGATCTAGGCACACCTACCCAAGAGGAAAAGCTTTTTGTAGAAATTTGGGGGAGAATTCTAAAGTGTTTGTCGGAAAGGGGATGAAATTACCCTATATCTGGGCCCTTCTCTCATGAGAAGGCTCTTTCTGACAAGATCATCCAACAGATACTTGCATTCAGAAATGGATCTTCCTAGGACTTTGGAAGCTTCGATTGTTGAGAAGGAGCTCTCTCCAAAATGAGATAGAAGCTTGCGTACTTCAGGTGGTAGGTCTCTATGGTTTTCTTCTCTGTCGGATGGGGAGCGGGGAACAGGAATATTTTTCATTATTTTAGATGAATCGATGGTGCCCCCTTTTGCCAGATCTGAGAGCACGGAGATGGTGAGCATGGATCGAGCGTATTTAAGAAGTCTCCTAGGATTCCCACCAGCAAGTTCATTCATAAGATATATTGCATCTTTAGAAAATGGATAGGTGGACTCCAGGAGGCCGTTCTTGACCAAGTCTTCACGGCATACCTGAATCCTTCTCGCTATTATTAACTCAGCCTCCTCGTTGGATACTCCCTTCATGCGAACATGTTTGTAGGGCACATCACGAAGATGCGGAGCGATCATGTGGAAAGCTGGAGGGATACAGGCTATTATTATAGCTCCCTTGAGCTCCGTGTAGAGCCTCTTTATGAACCCTGCGATGTCCTTCACCTTCTGATTGCTGCCTGTCATCACAGTGTTTTCTAGTTCATCGAAAAGAAGGAGGTTATATTCGTTCTGATTCAATTTTGAGAGAAGCTCCTCAATGGCATCTTCTAAGTTTGCAGTCGTGGTCCTTCTGGATCCAAGTATGAGCTCTATCTTGGAGGTTATCCTTTCCTCTCTGATGAGAGATAACGTTCTTGCTATGAGGTCTCGGAGGGTTTCGACATCGACCTTTATATAGTAGCAGGGTAGTCCACTAGCTAGCTCCTTTATTAGTTTGAGTCTATGCGTCTTTCCCGAGCCGAACTCGCCCGTTATGAATAGAAGCCCCCTTTCTCTGTTCTTCATCCATGAACCAATTATGGTAGATAGTTCAGCGTCGACTCGCGTGTCCACATGTAGAGGAAGCACCTGTTCTATGCCTTCGCTGGACAGAAGCGCGAAGGGGTTTTTCTTTAGAAGGTATTTTAAATAGCCGAGTTCGACGATCTTCAGATTTTTGTTCAACTCCATCAAGCTAACTCTTCCATGCGGCATATATTACCCTTTTTGTCGTCAGAAGACAGCCTCTTTTAAGTCGATTAGATGTTGATCTTAAAGTTTATTTATCTTGTATGACCGAAAGGCTAGATGGAGGTGAAGCTCTCTTGAAAAAAATCGTTCTTATGCTGATCCTCGTCCTTCTGCTGATGCCCATGATGTCTCTGAGTGCTCAGAGGCTCTCTGAGAAACCTTATTCTATGATAATAAATGTTCTCTATGACATCGAAACCGAGGGCTCAGGAAAGATAAAAATCGATTTCATTTGGTACGGAGCTGTAGCCAAGGAAATAGGTAGAATGATAGCCCAAATGACTGAGAAGAAGTTCTTGGAGTATTATCTGGATAAAGTCAAAGAGGTCAATTCCTCAAAATCGCTCATAGGAGGGACCCTCGAGTTCTCCTTGGTGGGAGATCCGAGGGTCTTAGTTAAGAATGAAAGCTCGGAAGGGATTCCAAAGCTCGAACTTCTAGTTGAGATGCCGGTGAAGGCCATATCTGGCAAGATCGTAAATAAGAACGGCACCAAGGCAGTCATTTATAGTACCTATCCGGAGGATTCCGACATCTATAAGCTTTATTCGGCGTCCTACGATGTGTTCAACCTCACAGTCGTGCTTCCAAAGGACTATAAAGTTAACTTTGTCTTGGGAGAAACTCCGTCCATGATCTATCCTGTTGAGGAAGCTGGTGCGGTTCGGGTTGCAATCAATTGGTTCACCGTGAACCCCTATGCCAGCAAATACCTCACAGGACAGAACCTCGGAACATTTAAGGTCTTCGCTTCAACTTCAACTAAGGACAGCATGGATGCTATCCAGAAGTACAGATCCCTAGCCGATCAGCTCTTACATTCAAGCCTCTACTCCTATAATCCAATAAAGCTTGGGGAAAGTGCCAGAGAGTTCTTTAAGGCTTATTATGAGGTAGCAACCCTTAAGAAACCCCTCCTAAGGTACAAACTTGAGGATATTGGGAAGTTCTATCAGGAGGTTGTGAACGAAAGAAGAACTCCCATGGAGGTGTATATACTGCCCGCTTCGGTGTCCTTGGTCTCATCATTGGCTCTGATCTTGTATTACTATGTGACCTACGTCAGGAGGAGATCCTCCTAGGGAAAACTTTTCTCGATCTCCCTCCCTATTTTAGCACCACTGTGAAATTGTTTTTTATTTAGGGCGGCATATCCATCAGGGATCTGCCACGGGCAGGATCTTGGTCAAGGAGAGTACTTTTTCGGAGAACTTTGTGCCAGATAAACTGCCATTTAGGGAGCGAGAACTTGACATGTTGGAGGCAACCATAAGGGCTATCACAGGACGCCTCAGCGGGGTGGCTTACATATTAGGGAGACCTGGGCTTGGCAAAACGGTTATCTCGCTTCGATTTGCACAGAGTGTGTCTGAGAGGGGAGCCGTTCCTCTCTACGTCAACTGTCGCAAATATCGCAGCTCCTCTCTTGTCATGTCCAAGATACTCAGGCTTCTGAATAAAGGATTCCCGGAACGAGGGCTCTCCTTCAGCGAACTCGTTCTCATGCTCGAGGAGTCCCTCAAGGATCTGCATCAAGACATTCTCATAATTTTGGATGAGATAGGATATGTTCGAGATGGAGGAGATCTTATATACTCCTTGTTCAGGGTTAACGAGGGCACAGAAATTCCACCACCAGCCATTATTATGATATCTAGGGAGTGGATGCCGAAATATCTGCTCGACAGGTCCATTCTGTCTTTCATAAAGATGAGAATAAGGCTGGATCCATATCGTGAGGAGGAACTTCTTGAGATCCTCAGATATCGTGCTCAACTGGGTTTGCGGAGTGGTTCTTATACTAAGGACGTGCTTTCCATGATAGCAGGAATAGCGGCGCCTCATGGAGATGCTAGATACGCCATAAACATACTTTATCAGTCCGCCTCGATAGCGGAGTCCTCGAGCTCCGAGAAAATACTGCCAGAACATGTAAGAGAGGCTCTCTCATCGGAAGTTCCTTTGGTGGACAGAGGAGTCCTTTTATCCCTTGATATACATGAGAAACTTCTCTTGATGGCCGCTACTAGGCTTCTTGAGAAATCTCACGCACCCCAAGTTCCAATAGGTAAGGTAGAGGAGGAATATAGGGTTCTTTGCGAATCTTACGATGTACCACACTTGAAACACACAGCCCTTTGGAGAAGAGTAAAATCCCTCGATTCAGCAGGACTTATATCCACCAGGAAGTCAAGCAAGGGTGTGAAGGGTCAAACAACACTTATATCAATAGAATACGTTTCAGCCTCCAGCATATACAAGGAGCTGAAGACCATGCTCGATCAGGACCTGGGCAGCGTGTAGGAGATGTATGAAGAGGGAAGAGTCGAGAGAACAATAACCCCTGCTAAAAGGTTCCTTATATTGAAATATCTTATTTTGAATGGGGAGGCCAACATAACCAAGATCTCCCGAGACCTCGGCCTAAGCTACCCAATCACTAAGAATCATCTTGAGGAATTGTTAAAACTGGGAATCATCAAGGAGAGAAGATTAGGGAGGGTTAGGATTTTTCAGATTAATTATGATGATTCTCTAGTCAGGAAGATCGCCAGATTTGTGATGGAGAGTCTGAACCATACATGATATTCAACTTCCTTGAACCACGTCCTTGAGCTCGCGCTCATCAAGTCCAAGCTCCTGAGAGAGTTTTCTCAAGACGTCAGGGTCTCTCTTTGACAGCACCTTTACCAGAGGAAGTATTTCCCTCCTCACGATAGAGCTCGATATGTGAAGTCTCCTGGCCAGTTTTTCCGACACTAGCTTTATGGATGCCCTTTCCTCCTTCGTAGCAGCCATCTTCTTTACAATCTCGGGAAAGGCGAACTTCACGAAGTGACTCCTCTCAGCTGCAGCGCTCTTAGCGGCGCATATCCCCAAGGTGAGAAGTTCCATCGCGTACACCATCAGTTTCCAGTTGCCAGTTCTCACGATTCGAGAGAAGATTATGTCCGCTGAGGCCACACATTCGTATGCCAGAGAGATCCCCTTGGGCGCCTTGATAGCTATGGGTATGTTCTCCTCAACCCAACGGAGGAACATGGAGGGGTCCATGTCTAGGGTGCTTGTCAGGAACCTAGTTCTGGTGCAGTTCCTTCCTGAGAAGATAGATCCGAGTACCCGAAATATGTTTATCTCCTTGTCTCTCAGACCGAAAGTTCTTCCATAACACTCTGTAAGCTTGAGAGATCCTTGAACGATCGCTTGTAGATCGTTTATAGCCGCTCGGAGATCTCCCTTGGATGTTGAGGCTATGGCCTTCAGGACTGACTCCGGGAGGGAGATCCCCTCTTTGTGCAGAATTGTTGATAGGACTCGAATTATGCTCCTCTGATTAAGAGGGGAGAAGTTAACCACATCGGAGGCCGCCTTTATTGCGTAGAGGTGCTTCTCATAGGGATCATTGGCTGTCATTATGATGGGAACCCCCTCAGACAACAGTTCCTTGACAAGTTTCAATATAGTGTAACCCTCCGCTGGCAATGCGTCCACCTCATCTATCAGGATTATTCGGGGAGCGTTGTCCAGTAGAGAAAATGCTCTTCTCCCTCCGATCACCTTCTCGAGCTTCTCCCTGTCTCGAAGATCTGCGCAGTTGATCTCCACAAGAGCATATCCCAGGTCGTTCGCTATGGCATACGCTGCGCTTGTCTTACCAGTACCGGCGGGTCCAACTATGAGAAGGGGCTTTACCTTCTTTCCTTGAGAGAGATCAGACATCCACTTTTTTATCTCTGATATCGCCTTCTCCTGACCCACTATCTCATCGAGTTTTTTAGGACGGTACTTCTCAACCCAAAGCATCATTCTCGTATCCCTCCTAGGAGCATGAGTCTCGCCAGAAATGCGCTTATCTGTATATCCCCGTGTCCTCCCTCAGTGAGTCTGAAATCTATTTCCCCAAGGTAGTGCACAATGTCAGCCTTGAATTTGTCATCTAGATCATCCATCTGAAGTATCTGCCTATGCATCTGCCTGACTAGATCTTCTGCAGACATTCCGTAATCTACCATTAGCCTTCGAACGGTCTTCCTTGCTTCTAGAAATTCTCCGGATAGAGCCATCTTTATCACCTCATCGACCTCTTCAGGCGCAGCTATCCCAGCTATCTTGTAGATAACATCTGAAGTTATCTCACGAGACATGGCTGCTGAAGTCTGAAGCAGATTTATTGCTCTTCGAAGATCTCCCTCAGCTATATACGCTAGAGATTCAAAAGCCTCCTCTCTTATCTTCAAGTCCTCCTTCTCAGCTATATACTTGATGCGAGATATCAGAGCCTTATCAGGTATCGGATTGAATCTGAACACTGCGCATCTGGACTGTATGGGATCTATTATCTTCGATGAATAGTTGCAGGCCAGTATGAACCTAGCATTTGAAGAATACATCTCCATGATCCTTCTCAGAGCTTGTTGAGCATCTGAAGTGAGGTTATCCGCCTCATCCAAGTGTATTATTTTAAATGGAACTTCTCCCAAAGGTTTCGTCTTGGCGAAATCCTTTATTTTGACTCTAATTGTATCTATCCCCCTCTCATCCGACGCGTTGAGTTCCATGTAGTTGGCTCTGACAAGTTCCTTATCTCTGTAGATCTCGTTGGCCAAGGCCAATGCTGTAGTAGTTTTTCCTGTCCCTGCGGGCCCAGCGAATAGGAGATGAGGTATCATCCTTTTTTCAACGAACCCCTTGAGAGCCTCCACTACCTCCGGTTGACCCACTATCTCATCGAGTTTTTTAGGACGGTACTTCTCAACCCAAAGTTCAAACGACATGAGCACCCACCTCTTTATATATCTCGAGGATAACCCTTAATAACTCGACGCACAGGATCTACCAGGAGTGTCTCTAAAAGGATCAAGGTGCATGTCCGGATGTTCCCCGTGAGATGTTTTTCCTGTGGAAAAGTCATAGGCGATAAGTGGGAGGAGTATTTGAGAAGAGTTCAGTCGGGAGAAAGCCCAAACGAGGTTCTAGATTCATTGGGTATAATTAGATACTGCTGTAGGAGGATGTTTCTCTCCCACGTGGAGGTCAGAGAGATTATCTCAATAAAGAAAGCTGGCCAAGGGTGATCCGTGATGTCTGATAGAAGGTCTGATCTCTTGAACATTCCTATGGTGGAGGATAGCGAACTCCTGGTTCCCAAGCAAAAGTACCTCTCAGCTGGCATACATGTGGGATCCAAGATAAGAACGAAAGACATGAGCCGCTTTATTTATAGGGTCAGGTCCGACGGCCTATCAATGCTCAACATAAAGAAAACAGATGAGAAGATTAGAGTTGCTGCTAAGTTTCTCGCCAGGTTTCCTCCAAAATCTATATTGGCTGTTTCAGCTAGAATTTACGGATTCAAGCCTGTAAGGAAATTCGCCGAGTACACCAGATCCATGAGCATAACCGGAAGAATACTTCCCGGCACGCTGACCAACCCCCAGGCCCCTCTCTACCTAGAGCCTGAAGTTGTGTTGGTGTCTGACCCGCGAGTTGATAAGCAGATACATGATGAGGCAGTTAAGATAGGCCTTCCAGTCGTAGCTCTGGTGGATGCTGACAACACGCTCGAGTACATAGACCTGGCCATACCCACGAACAACAAGGGGAGAAGAGCTCTGGCCTTCATATTTTGGTTGCTCACAAGAGAGGTCCTGAGAGTTAGAGGAGATCTTCCTCCGGATGGAGAACTTCCGGAAGGGTATGATGCATTCGCCACCAGAATAGTTGGCATAAAGTGAAGGTTTGAACTCATTGTCTTTTAGAGAAGATCTCGCTGAGAAGTCCCACCTAAGTGAGGACAGAAGCGCTGATGTTGCGTTCGTGGCGTATGAAGACCTTCGCAATGCCAAGATCTTTATGAAGGTGGGCGATTCGATGATGCATGGGCTCCGCTCGGGATGGGCGCGAGAGGAAGGGATAAGCCCGAGAGGGCTGAGCTTCGACAAGATAGATGTAGGGGGCTCTGTTCCCCAGAAATCCCGTTGATGAGCGGAGAA
>JAOZGP010000041.1 GCA_027491735.1 Thermoproteota archaeon
GCCTTCGAGCAATGCAGCTTTTTTCACATGCCCTGAGGTGTGGTCAGTGGTGCGACCCCCGGCGTGTGGGTCTCAAGCCCCACTGGGCTTGAGGGGAGATATGATGGTCTTCGTTTCCCTCGAAGGCTCTTCGATGAAACCTGAGATGAAAAGAGCCCTGTAGCGAAATATGCTGAATGTTACAAAAGTATGGAGAAGTAGAATGGCCGGAGCAGGGACACCATGATTATCGCTGCCCGAGATTGTGCCTTGCACAGCTGCAACAGGTGAACCTAGCGGACAAGCGTGGGTTTTCAGCCATACCCCTCGAGTCGGAGTTTTGTAGCTTCCTAGATAGCCTCGCTAAGAGCTCCCCTCTTGCTGCCCTCAACTTCGATCGCTTACAGCTTTGAACCTCCCTTCCAAGCTCTCCCCGTCAGCTTCCCACAGCCCGCATCCATAACCTCGCCCACGTCGAAATGTCTATAAAAGACCACACCTGCTGAACCCAACGAGACACGATCCTGTTGTAAGCTGTGCTCGATGTCGACCAGGGAGGTGGGGATAATTTTTATTAAACACATCCGGTTATGAAGAGGAGGTGCATTTTAGGGCACTCCTGAGGGTGTCTTGAACTTGGTCAGGAAATCTTCTCGAAGAAGAAAGTCTAGAAGAACTGTTAAAAGGATTAAAGTTAAGAGATCCCCTCCTAAAGTGGAGAAAAAATCCAAGGAGGAGAAGAGGATTGCTGAGTTTGATGTCACAGCACATGTCCTGGTCCCAAAACATGTAAAGCTGAGCGAGAAGGAGAAGGCTGAGCTCGAGGAGAGAGTCGGTAGTCTAAGTCTCCTTCCCAAGATAAAACATTCAGACCCAGCCCTCAGGGGACTAGATGTGAGACCGGGAGATGTAATAAAAATTATAAGACCCAACGAGCCCGTTCCGTATTACCGAGTGGTTGTAGAGGAATAGAGATCATGATCTATTCTGCTTCTGTGGAGGGAGGTTTTGATGAACCTAGGTAATAGCGTTGATTTTTACCCAATCGTTTTGGCTTATTTTAGAGAAAACAGTTTAGTCGATCCTCAGATAAAATCCTTTGACAAGTTCTTGGAGGAAGGACTTCAAGAGGTTATAGACTCCTTCAAGGAGATAGAGCTCATAGAGGGATATAAGCTCATTCTGGGTAAACTCAGCGTCGATAAACCACTAGTCTATGAGTATGACGGATCCAAGCTCTCCATATACCCGGCTGAGGCGAGGCTCAGGGACACGACATACCAAGCCCCAATATATCTTGATATAAAGGTATATTCCTCTGGAATGGAGCTCAAGACCGAGCGAGTTCAGCTGGGACATCTGCCGATCATGGTCAGATCGAAGGCCTGCAGGCTCAGCGACCTTGGTGAGGGAAGGAGCTTAGAGGATGTTGGAGAGGATCCTCTGGATCCCGGAGGATACTTCATAATAAATGGGTCCGAGAGGGTTCTCGTCATCAGAGACGACATAGCTCCCAACAAAATAATAGTTGAGGAGGCCAGGGCTGAAAACAAGCCATACTCGCATTCAGCACAGGTTGTTTCAGAGAAGGCGGGTTTCAGAAGCAGGCTTTTCATGGAATACTACCTCAGCGAGGGAGCCATCAAGGCCTCCGTTGGCGGACTGCGTAAGGTTCCTGTGGCCATATTCTTCAAGGCCTTGGGCCTTGTGAGGGACTCTGATATACTGAATGCTATCTCCATGAACCCTGAGATATCCAATGAATTCTTGTACAGTATAGAGGAAGCACAGAGAACCCTGAAGTCGGAAGGTCCTCCCTCTCAGGAGGACGCCTTGGATTATATTGGCAGGAGGCTCATCCAAGGAGCACCGAAGAGGGACAGGATAAGAGTCGCTAAGGACTATCTGAAGACCAGGTTTCTCCCTCACCTGGGAGATAAAGAGTCGGACTTCAAAGTGAAGGCTTACTATCTGGCGAAGATGATAGAGAAGCTCATCAGGGTCGTCAAGGGAATGTGCGAACCGGATGACAAGGATCACTTCTCAAACAAGAGGTTGAGGCTCGCAGGAAATCTGATGCAGGAGCTCTTTAGGGATGCGTTCTATCAGTACATAAGGAGGTTAAAAGAAAAGGCTGATGATAAGCTCGCTCAAGGAGTTTACGACTTGGAAATTAAGAAACTTGTCGGAACGGAGATGTATATAACTAAGAGGATCATGAGATCACTGGCCACCGGAGCTTGGCCCCGAGGAGAGCTGGGTATAAGTCAGAACTTGGAAAGAACTAACTACATAGCAACAATCCATCATCTCAGAAGGGTCAACTCGAGCCTTCCAGCAGGTCTCCCACTACACGAGGTAAGGCAGATCCATGGAACCTCTGTTGGAAGATTATGCCCTCTGGAGACCCCAGAGGGAACTAACGTCGGACTTGTGAGGAGCTTAGCTCTCATGGCCAACGTGACGTATGGAGTGGATGCCTCGATTATAGTTAGCAGTCTACTTGATTGGGGTATGAGACCAATTGAGGAAGCCTCTCCTGAGGAGGTCGGTTCCCTTGTCCCGGTGTACGTGAATGGAAGGTTAGTTGGACTCACGGATAAACCCGATGGTCTAGTAGCGTTCATCAAGGAGAGGAGAAGAGAGATAAGCCACGAGATAAACGTTACCTACATACCTGAGGAGAACACCGTCTACGTGAATGCTGATGCTGGGAGAATACAGAGACCCCTGATACCGGTGGACAAGCTTGATGAGGTGATCTCCATCCTCGATAAGATAAAGAACGGTGAGCTCTCCTTTTCTGAGCTGTTCAGAAGAGGACTCATAGAACTACTTGATCCCGACGAGGAGGAATCCGCTCTCGTAGCTTACACCTTAGAGGAGGCCAGAAGGCCCGGCTATACGCATTTTGACTTTGCTCCATACGCCTCGCTCGGCGTAGCTGCCGGACAGATACCCTACGCCGAGCACAATGCCATACCAAGGGACATAATAGGGGGAAACATGGTGAGACAGGGCATAGGGGTCTACGCCACTAACTGGAGGCTCAGAACGGACAGCCGCTCCTACATAATGTTCTACCAGCAGAAGCCCATAGTATACACGAGAAGCGCTGAGATCGTTGGATATCACGTAAGACCCTCCGGACAGAACCTTGTCGTTGCCCTGATGCCGATGGACGCTTACAACATGGATGATGCTGTGGTCCTCAACAAGGGAGCTGTTGACAGAGGAATGGCTCGCATCATGACTTTCAGAACCTACAAGGCTGCAGCTAAGAGGCAAGCAGTTATAGAGGGAGATAGAATAGAGAATCCGCTGCCTCTTAAGGATGTTGTGGGGAAGAGAGAGGATCAGTACTACCAAAAGCTTGGAGAAGACGGTATAGTTGACCTTGAGACTTATGTCAGTGGTGGAGATATCCTCATAGGAAGGACTAGCCCTCCAAGGTTTGCCCACAAACTAACGGGCACGGGATGGTTCTCGTTCACCTTCGAGAGGAGAGATACTTCAGTTCCCATGAGAGCTTGGGAGGAGGGCTACGTCAACGACGTGTACCTGATAACCACCCCAAGCGGAGAGAGGCTTGTGAAGGTGAGGGTCAGGGAGGTCAGACCTCCGGTCATAGGGGACAAGTTCGCCACAAGACACGGTCAGAAGGGAGTGGTTGGCATGGTGTTCAATGAGGAGGACATGCCTTTCACAGCCAGTGGAATAGTTCCGGACATAATACTTGATCCTCATGCCATACCCTCCAGGATGACCATAGGTCAGCTCATAGAGATCCTGGCAGGAAAGCTTGGATGCATCAAGGGGGAGTTCATCGATGGGACGCCCTTCATGAACGAGATGGTTGAGGACCTCATGGAGGCTCTCAGAAGGCTTGGCTTTGAGTACGGCGGCCTCGAGATAATGTATGATGGAAGAACCGGTGAGATGATAAAGGCCCCGATATTCATAGGAGTTGGCTTCTATCAGAGACTTAAGCACCTTGTGAAGGATAAGGTTCACGCCAGATCGAGAGGGCAGATGCAACTTTTGACCAAACAGCCTGTGGAGGGAAGAGCGAGGGGAGGAGGGCTCAGATTGGGAGAGATGGAGGGGGAGGTTCTCATCTCCCATGGAGCTGCTGCCATGTTGAAGGACAGGTACGTGGAGAACTCCGACAAGGAGATAGCATACATTTGCAAGAGATGCAACTCCCTCGCATATTTCAACGTGCACACAAACCAGTTCTACTGTCCAAGGTGTAGAGATAACGTGGAGGTTTATCCTATAGTGACGAGCCATGCATCAACTCTGATGATGAAGGAGCTCATGTCCGGGCTGATCGATGTCAGAGTGGAGATTGAGGAGGACCTGTAGGAGGGATATTTATGTCAGCTCTGGTTCCCGCTGCTGAAGAAGCGGTTCCTTATAGGATAAGAGGTCTCATATTTGGGCTCCTCTCTCCCAAGGATATAAGAAACATAGGAGAGGTCGAGATCACTGAGGCCACAGTCTACGATGAGGGAGGCCTTCCAGTACAAGGGGGCGTTCTAGACCCGCGGCTGGGCTCCATAAATCCAAGACAGAGATGTCCAACATGTGGAAATCTGGCTAGTAGATGTCCTGGGCACTTCGGCAGGTTAGAGCTGGCCAAGCCTGTTCTCCACATAGGATACATAAAGCACATACACAACATGCTGAACTTGACCTGCCACAACTGCGGAAAGATTCTGGTACCTCCAGAGAAGAGAGAGGAATTGATAAGAGAGGCGAAGAGATATTGGGAGAGAGAGGACACTGGGAACATAGATGACAAGCTGTCACGCAAGGTGAGAGGGCTTGTTAAGAGCTGCACAAAGAAGCAGAACGAGTGTCCACATTGCGGAGCGCCCATATATAAGGTGAACCTGTCCGAGGTCTTCAAGTTCATAATCAGGGAGCCCGAGCCTAGGAAGCTCTTACCCCATGAGATAAGGGACTGGTTGGAGAGGATTCCCGACGACGATGCCATGATCTTAGGTTTTAATCCTAAGCGGGCTAGACCCGAATGGGCGGTACTAACAGTTATGCTCGTTCCCCCAGTGACGATCAGGCCTTCGATTTATTTAGAAACGGGAGAACGCTCGGAGGATGACCTCACTCACATTCTTGTGGAGCTTGTTAAAGCAAATCAGAAGCTTAAGGAATCTATATCCGCTGGATCTCCCGACAGCGTCGTGGAGGGAGAGTGGGAGCTCCTTCAGTACTGGGTAAGCATCTTTTTCTACAATGCCAAGGCTCAGATGCCGACCGCCACGCAGAGAGGTACCAGAAGACCACTTAAATCCGTATTTCAGAGGCTTACGGGTAAGGAAGGAAGGTTTAGAAGGAACCTCATAGGAAAGAGGGTCAATTTCAGCAGCAGGACCGTGATCTCGCCGGATCCCATGATAGATATCGATG
The DNA here is from genome assembly GCA_027491735.1 of Thermoproteota archaeon. Lineage (GTDB taxonomy): Archaea > Korarchaeota > Korarchaeia > Korarchaeales > Korarchaeaceae > Methanodesulfokora. The sequence continues at coordinate 5,413 of JAOZGP010000041.1, forward strand.
AGGTGGGTGTCCCTCTCGAGGTTGCAACCACCCTCACGGTCCCGGAGTACGTCAATGAGCAGAACATAGAGACCATGAAGGAGTACGTGCTAAAGGGTCCGACCGAATACCCTGGAGCCAATTACATAAGAAAGGGCAATCTGGTGATAAACCTCAGAGTCCTCAGAAGAAAGGGGAGGGAGCTACTCCAGAAAGCTGCTGAGGAGCTTGATCTTGGAGATGTTGTGGAGAGACATCTGATGGACGGGGACTACGTCATATTCAACAGGCAGCCTTCTCTGCACAAGCTTTCCATCTTGGGACATAGGGTCAAGGTCCTGCCCGGACTCACGTTCCGCCTAAACCCAATCGTCTGTGTACCTTACAACGCTGACTTTGATGGAGATGAGATGAACTTACATGTACCTCAGCTTCTGGAGGCGAGGTTGGAGGCGAGAGAATTAATGAGCGTTGTAAACAATATGCTATCTCCGAGAACTGGTGGAGCGATCATTGGAGCTCGACAGGATCTGATAACCGGGCTCTACTGGCTCACCAAGAAGGATGCCCTCTTCAATAGAAAGGAGGCCTGCAGGATCCTGGCTCGGGCGGGATTGGACAGGCTTCCTGAACCCGTCATATTCAGTCCCGAACCGTTATGGACTGGTAAATCCTTAGTTACCGAGATACTCAAGCTTATCCCCGGAAAGCTTAACTACCGCGGGATCTCCAAGTCCTCCAAATCCAAGACGGAGCGTACCGACCCCACGAGCCCAGATGACGGGTATGTCCTCATCATGAATAACGAGTTCCTGTCCGGAATACTGGATGATAGCATCTTGGGAACCCTGGTGAAGGGCAAACCGACACTTCACGACATTATACTCAGAGATTACGGTCCCAGAGTCGCTGCTGAGTTTCTAAATAGGCTTTTAAAGATGGTAGCTAAGGAGATAACTCTTTTGGGAGTTACATCCACAATAAAGGAGCTCATGCTTCCAGAAGCCGCCAAAAAAGAGATCAACCAGAGGTTCAAGGAGGCACTTAGCGTGGTCTCCAAGAAGATAAAGGAGTTCGAGAAAAGCAGAACTGGGAGAAGAGTTCTCCACAGGACCAAGGAGGAGCTGCTTGGGGCACTCCTAGAGGAACAAATGCTCGAATTTGAGATTGTTCAGGCTCTGGATAGGGTGAGATCTCAGATAGGTAATGTGATAAAGAAGTACATGGATCCGAACTCCAACGTCATCGTTATGGCCAAGACCGGTGCCAGAGGTAGCATGACAAACCTGGCTGAGGTCGTTGGTACTGTAGGACAGCAGATGGTCAAGAGCAGAATAGGGTTTGTGTTAACGAGTGGAAGACCCAAGAAAGGATTTAAGGGGCGAGTGCTCACTTATTTCAAGAAGGGAGACCTCAGTGCTGAGGCCAGAGGATACGTAAGAAGCAGCTACTTTGATGGGTTGAATCCAGCGGAGTTCATATTCCACGCCATGAGCAGTAGGGAGTCACTGATAGATAAGGGAAGGAGAACCGAGGACAGCGGCTACTTCTACAGAAGAGTGGCTAACTCTCTGAAGGACATGTACGTCGAATATGATGGCACCGTCAGAGATTCGGCCGGTAGAATAATACAGATGGCTTTTGGAGGAGATGGATACGACCCAATAAAGCTCTTTAAGGGCGAACCAGTGAATATTGATGCTCTAATAAGCGAGATCTGTAAAGGGAAGAGGGGTAGAATGGTTTCTGAGGACGAACTCAGAGCTATGGCCTCCGAAGTCGGACTTCCGGAGGAGGTCATTGAGAGTCTTGCTAGCAGGGAGATACCTGTTTCCGCCGCCAAGAGAATCGTCAGGAGATTAGCGAAGGAGGTAGAAAGATGTAAAATCGACCCTCTCACACCTATAGGAATAATATCTGCGCAGAGTATAGCTGAACCCACGACTCAGATGGTCCTGAGAACCTTCCATGCTCCAGGAGTTCTGGAACTGGATGTAACTTATGGTGTGGAGAGATTTAAGGAGTTGGTGTTTTACGCGTCAACAAGCAGACCTTCGATGACGATCTATCTCAAACCGGAGTATGCTAGAGATGAGGAGAAGGCCAGAAAGACAGCTAGCAAGATAAAGGAGGTTAAAATAAGGGATCTGATCTCCGAGTTCGACATAGATAACACGACGTTTACGCTGACCATAAGAGTGGACGAGAAGGCCCTGAAGTCCAACGAGGTTACCGTCGAGGAGCTGGGGAACACAATAAAAAGAATGGTCAAGGGAAGGAAGGGTGAAGTCAGTAGAAAGGGTGATTTAATGATCATTTCCCTTATAGAAGCCGCCAATAGAGATAAGCCGTTCCAGACATTGAGATCTTGGTCGATGAAGATTTTGGATAGGAGAATGAGGGGCATAAAGGGAATAAGAAAGGTCAGGGTTGAGAGGTCGAGAGAGGGGGAGTACGTGCTCAAGACCACGGGTTCCAACCTCAAAGCAGTTCTGAACATGCCTCAGGTCGATGCCACAAGAACCATCACAAACGATTGCCGTGAAGTAGCTGAGGTTCTTGGCATTGAAGCTGCCAGAGAGTGTATTTTTAGACAGCTAATGGGCGTGCTAGAGGAACAGGGTCTGGAAGTGAATGGAAGATATGTCTCACTTATAGCTGATGCCATGGCTTACAAAGGACACTTGGAGGCCATGAGGCTGCAGGCTCTCGGGATACCGTCCGGGTTCTTCAGTGAGATGAAGACTCCGCTCAGCAAGATGGCCTTCGAGTGGACGTACCACGTTATATTGAACTGTGCCAGGAGAGGGGATAAGAATATTATATCGAGCCCGCTTGATGCACTGATAGTTGGGCAGACCCCGCCCACAGGGACCGGAATGGTCTCGGTCAGGTGGGACGTGGACAAGCTCGCAGTGGAGGAATAAGTGGGGGGTGTGCAACGTATGGCCGATCTCGATGAGGAGATAAGGCTTGCATATAGCTCTGGTAAAGTTCTCGTAGGGTACAAAAGGACAGTAAAGGAGCTCAAAACTGGTAAGGATGAAGTAAAGCTGGTAATCATAGCCAAAAACGCACCAAAGAACATAAAAGACGAGATTACATATCTAGCTAAGCTCGCTGACGTACCAGTGGTGGAGTATCCTGGCAAGTCTCTGGAGCTCGGTAGAATACTCAGAAAGCCCTTCTTTGTCTCGTCTTTGGCCGTGATAGATCCAGGAGAATCTTCCATACTCAAGATTACGTGAAGGAGGGGTCGCTGATACCTGAGAGGAAAATTTTCCTGAATCCCATACAGGTCAAGTACATGACCCTCTTCGAGAACCTAGCGAGGGTTCCAGTGAAGGATGTAATCATAGATGATGAAGAAAACAGGCTGATCTTTCTTGTCGAGAAAAACTGTATAGGCCAAGTCCTTGGACGACGAGGGAGGAGGCTTAGAGCGATAAGAGAGGCACTCTGGATGGAGCTCAAAAAAGAGGTGGAGGTCGTCGAGTACGACGATAACCCCAAAAACTTCCTGAGGAATCTATTCAAACCTGCGCGAGTTGAGGAGGTGGTGATAAGGAGTACAGGCGGATTAAAGGTCGCATATATCTATGTCTTAAGAGAGGACAAGGGCATAGCTATAGGGAGAAACGGAAGGAAGATTAAACGTGCCAGGATAGTTGCCAAGAGATGGCTTGGGATAGACAACGTTAAAATAGGTGATGCTGAAAGATTAACCAGCTGAGACTGGGGGAATGCCCATGACCAAGAAATCCCCGTTGGGACTATACGCCGCTCGCGTACTGAAAGAGAGATACAAGGAGAAGAGATGGCACTCTTGGAAGTATAGAAGGAGAGTTCTGAGACTTAAGGAGAGATTTGATCCCCTTGAGGGCGCTCCAATGGCGAGAGGGATAGTCCTGGAGAAGGTGGGTCTAGAGGCTAGACAGCCACACTCCGGATTGAGAAAGGCAGTTAAGGTGCAGCTTTCTAAGAACGGAGTTGTCGTCACAGCATTCGCTCCGGGAGATGGAGCTCTGAATGTCATAGAGGAGCACGACGAGGTGATCATAGAGGGGATCGGAGGTTCGCGAGGGAGGAGCATGGGAGATATACCAGGATGTAGATATAAGGTGATAAAGGTCAACGGCGTGAGTCTCCAGGCGATCCTCTCCGGCAAAAAGGAGAAACCTACGAGGTGATGTCCTTGAGTGAAAGGGGAAGCCAAAGTCCAAAACTTTTTGGTATATGGAGTTTCGATGAGGTGGAGATAAAGAACCCGGCGATGAGACGAGTGATCTCCTTGAAGCCTGTCTACCTCCCGCACACCGGTGGCAGACATGAGCACAAAAGGTTTTGGAAGCTTCAGCTTCCAATCGTAGAGAGGTTAGTGAATAGGTTGATGAGCCAAGCCATGAACGCTGGCAACAAAAAAGATCGAATCAACAGCCGAAATCCTGGAAAGAAATTGAAGGCTCTTAGGACTGTTAAATTAGCCTTCAGGATCATTGAGCTAAGAACCGGGAGAAACCCTATCCAAGTACTTGTTGATGCCATAGAGAACTCGCTTGTGAGAGAGGAGGTAACCAGGATAGTCTACGGAGGAGTCAGTTACTTCCACTCAGTGGACACATCACCCACCAGGATGGTTGACTTGGCTGTAAGGTTCATAGCACAGGGAGCTGCCATGAAAGCGTTCAGGAGCATCACCAGCCTGCCAGAGGCCTTGGCTGAGGAGATAATTGCTGCTGCTGAGTATGACAGAAGTAAAAGCTATGCTATCAGAAGGAAGGAAGAGCTTGAGCGTATAGCCATGAGCAGTAGGTGAACCATTCTGGTTAGCCGTAACTTTTGTAGAGTTTGTAAATTGAATGAGAAAGTTCACAATATCATGGTAGGTGGAGAAGAGGTCATATAACCCTTTAGGGAATTCCTTGAGCTTGAATCTTGCAGTGAGCTTAATCGTCTCTGAGGACATTCTTTACCGCCCCTACAAGACGCTTTTTCTTATGAGATCTCATTCCATAAAGTTTTCCAGCAAATGAAGTTACGATGGCCAACAAGTCCTCAACGAGTTCTTTTTCTGGCGCTTTCTCCTCATCATCAAAGATTACCTCAATTTCAACACCATGAGAGTTAAAGTACTATTCGAGGTATTTGAATCCAAAGCGTGTGAGCCTGTCCCTGTAAGTTATGACGACCTTCCCAACTCTTCCACCCTCAACTAATTTGAAGGGTTGTTTTAATCCCTTTCTGTTCTCATTCAAGCCTAATGAAATGCCGGTAAGGATTTTCACAACCTGATAACCCTTGTAGGGGCAGTAGTTTTTGAGGTATTCTGCTTGTCTTTCAAGATCTTCTTTTTTGGTCTCTGCTCGAAACTCTAGCATAAATGATGACTTTATCAAGAGTTTTGCCTTCAAGTATTCTTTTGATTTCACTTTCGGGTATACGGTATTCTCTTCCAACATGATATGCTTTAATCTCATCAGGTTTAATCTTTCTAATTAGTGTTGGTTTGCTGATGCCCAAGAGTTGTGATGCCTTACCCGTTCGATACAGCCTCATACAGCACTCCTCAAGAATAAATTATGAAATGAAAATATCTAAACTTTACACTTTTAACTATTTATGAAACAGCGATACATTTATGAAGATCCTCATGGAGATTTTTATCAAAGATACGTCGGAGGAGATTTTCTTGAGAGGACAAGGAGGTCTCACCTCTCCCCTTTCGTTTCTAAAACTGGCTCATGGCGGGGACGTCACCATCAGACTTAAGAACGGTATAGAGATTGTCGGAAAGCTTTCGGTATACGATGAGATGATGAACTTGGTGATAACATCCGCCAAAGAGAGAGATCCCGAGACAAAAAAGATTCTAAGGAACATAGGTACATTGTTCATCAGGGGAAACAACATACTCATGATAACCATAGAGGAGTGAAAACTACCTCGAGAGAGGAAAGCATCTGGACAGATCTCAGGAGTTTACTGACTGAAAAATTGGTTCTCTCCCATTTCAAAATTCTTCATCTCTTAAGGGCTGTTATCGTTTTTGTAGCAGTGATGTACCATCTTATCTGATCTCTGAACCATTTCCAGAACTGAACAAACGCGTCCATATCATCGGTCTCGAGAATTATGAATCCGTTATATGAGCTACCCCAAGCATGATCGAAAACCCCAACGAGCCTTATCTTTGAGGGCCAGCTCTCCATGATCTCCTCCCATTGGGCACGTGCTTTTTCCTCCTCCTCGGGAGTTAGATATTTTAGTTTATAGAATATAAGGAAGAGATAGCTGGGCATTCGACCCACCCGGACCCACCGACGCTAGGGATAAGATAAAAAGATGAGCCCTCATGAAGAGGACTTCCATGGGCCGGGTGGGACTCGAACCCACGACCTCCGCCTCGTAAGGGCGGCGTCATACCGCTAGACCACCGGCCCAAAAACAAGCCCCGAGGGGGATTCGAACCCCCGACCTGCCGCTTACAAGGCGGCCGCTCTGACCGCTGAGCTACCGGGGCTCGTGGGGTAAAAAGGCGTAACCATATTTAATTTTACTTGCCCCCTCTAGATATCTTGGGAAAGGAGATATGTTCACCGACGTCATAGCCCTAACCATGGCAATAGGAGATAAGAGGCTCGCTGAAAAGATACTTGAGATCATGAACTTTGAGGAGGTGGAGGAAGGCGACCTAATAGAAGCCATGAGGATGAAACCCTCTGAGCTCAGAAGGATCCTCTACATCATGCAGGAGGAGAACTTGGCCATAAGAACCAAGATTGATATAGACAGAGAGGAGGGAATAAGGAAAGTTTATTGGAAGCTGAACGGAAAAGAGTTCAGCAAGTATGTAGCCAAAAGGCTAAGAGAAGCCATAGATGACCTGAGTAGATATCTTCAAAAGCAGAACGGGACGGAGTTTTACGTGTGTGCCTCTGACCCATCCCACAGGAGGATAACCCTGGACGAGATGATGAAAATTATCTCCTCGGAAAAGGGGGCTGTGTGTGACGTTTGTGGGGCTATGTTGGTGCCAGTGGATAAGGAAAGAGTGAAGAGAACTGTTGACGGCTACATAAGGATTCTCAAGGAGGCCTTGGAGATTTTTGAAGGGAGATTCAAATCGCATGGAGGGACAAGTTTTTAAATCCCTTCCTTGTGGAGGTAGGGATGCCGGGGTGCCCTAGCCCGGTAGGGGGCTGGCCTGCTAAGCCAGTGGCCCGTTGGGCCGCGTGGGTTCAAATCCCACCCCCGGCGCCATATCCTAAGCCAAAAAAATCCTCTACTATCGCTCTTTTCGACTGAAGGGTGTTAAAAATCGAGCTCGATTTTGTATAGCATCTCTATTTCGTATTTCGGTTCGAACTCTCAAACTCATTAGACCTGGAAGGACGATGGTGCCGCTGTACTCGAAGGTCTTATCCAAGCCCTCTCCAAGCAGCCTTATCCTAGACGTTTTGTCCTTTCAGCTCAAGTTCAAGGTGATCCTCTCGGGCCTCGCCTCGATGTGCTC
>JAOZGP010000010.1 GCA_027491735.1 Thermoproteota archaeon
GCATAGGGTTTGCAGAACTTGGACATGAAGTAATCTTTGTAGACATAGATAGAGCTAAAATTGAAGCTATAAACAACCTTAATCCACCGATATACGAAAGAGGTCTCGATGAGCTGATGAAGAAGAACAGAGGTAAATTCTACGCCACAGACGATTATAGAGAAGCTATAGCTAACACCGAAATAACGTTCATCTGTGTCGGAACACCATCAAGAGAAGACAGTTCTATAGATCTAAAATATGTCAAATCAGCCGCTGAAAGCATTGGAAAAGCTCTTGCCAGCAAGGAAGATGTTCATGTTGTAGTAGTTAAAAGCACAGTCATCCCAGGAACTACAGAAGGTGTCGTGAAGCCGATAATCGAGAAAGAATCCGGCAAGGAAGCGTTCAAAGATTTTGGTTTAGCAATGAATCCCGAGTTTCTCAGGGAAGGGAACGCTGTTGAAGATTTCTTCAATCCTGATAGGATAGTAGTTGGTGTCAGAGATAACAAAACTAAATCGATCTTGGAAGAGATATATAAGCCGTTCAGCTGTCCGAAACTTTTCACTGACATAAAGACGGCTGAGATGATCAAATACACTTCAAACGCTTTTCTTGCCACCAAGATTTCATTTGCTAACGAAATAGGAAACATATGCAAAAAATTAGGCATAGATGCCTATGAAGTATTTAAGGGCGTTGGACTTGATCACAGAATAAACCCCTCATTCTTCAGAGCTGGTATAGGCTTTGGTGGAAGCTGTTTTCCCAAAGATGTTAAAGCCTTAATCACGAAAGCTGAAGAACTTGGTGAAAATCCAAAACTGCTGAAAGCAGTGATAGAAGTAAACGAAGAGCAACCCTTAAAGTTAATTGAGCTGCTGAAGAAACACGTTCCAGACTTGAAGGGTAAAACAGTTGGCGTGCTTGGCTTGTCCTTCAAACCCGACACCGATGATATTAGAGAGAGCAGAGCAATACCTATTGTTAGAATGCTACTCAACGAAGGTGCCAAAGTGGTTGCATACGACCCGAAAGCAATGGAGAACTTCCGGAATATATTTCCCCAGGTTGATTATGCCTCGTCTGCCGAAAAAGTGCTTGAAGCCGACGCAGTTTTGATAGTCACAGAATGGGAAGAGTTCAAAAACCTGGACTACAAGGGAAGAATAGTTATTGATGGGCGACGGATCGAAAAAGCAAAAGAAGCTGCTGTTTATGAGGGAGTGTGCTGGTGATGAAAGTCAAAAAGGCTGTAATTCCTGCTGCAGGTTATGGAACGAGAATGTTACCAATAACAAAAGCCCAGCCTAAGGAAATGGTGCCTGTTGTTCACAAGCCAGTTATCCAGTATGTGGTGGAGGAAGCATATTACTCTGGGATCAGAGATATCCTTATTATAACCGGAAAGGGTAAGAGAGCTATTGAAGACCACTTTGACAGAAGCGACTTACCAAAGAAGGATAAGTACGTAGACGAGCTTGACAGAATTCTCGAAGAAGTTGATATATTCTTTGTGAGGCAGAAAGAACAAAAAGGGTTAGGTGATGCTGTTAGATATGCAGAATCCTTCGTTGATGATGAACCATTCGCTTTGCTACTTGGTGATACTATTACCTTTCCACCTTGTACCAAAGAACTGATCCACGCATATAACAGATACAAAACGTCTATTATTGCAGTTGAAGAAGTACCCACAGAGAGAGTCAGTCTGTACGGTATTGTAGCATGCAAAGAGATCGAAAATAACGTTTATCTGATAGAAGATTTGGTTGAAAAGCCAAGTGTTGATGAAGCTCCATCGAATCTAGCGATCCTAGGTAGATATATACTAACACCGGAGATTTTTGATTGTATCCATGAAACTAAACCTGGCAAGAGTAACGAAATACAGCTTACAGATGCGCTGAGAATACTGAATACAAGAGAAAAAATGTATGCGTATCTGTTTAAAGGCAAGAGGTACGACATAGGAAACAAGCTGGACTGGCTCAAGGCAAATATCGAGATGGCGTTAGAGGATGAAGAAGTCGGGAAAGAGATAAGGGAGTTTATCAAGTCGATGGGGGTTTAAGATGTCCAGCAAAGATGTTGTTCGGGAAGGAGTAGATGAAATCGTCAGAAATCTCGGAGAAATAAGCTTCGAAGACCAGACTGTGCTGATAACCGGTGGAGCTGGTTTCCTCGGTTCCTGGATATGTGATGTGCTTGTCAGGCAGAATGCAAGTGTAATCTGTCTGGATAACTTCGCGAGTGGTCTGGAGAGCAATGTTGCTCATTTGATGAATCATGAAAATTTCACGTTTGTCAGGCACGATGTTTCCCAGCCAATATATTTCGACGATGAAAGGATAGATGTCGTCATGCATTTGGCTTCGAGAGCATCCCCTTTGGAGTTTAACAAATTCCCCATACAGATTATAAAAGCAAACACGCTTGGCACGTGGATTGCGCTTGGCATAGCAAAAAAACATAATGCGAGACTCCTTTTCACGTCAACCAGCGAGGTTTATGGTAATCCTGAAATCGTACCAACTCCTGAGACATACAATGGAAACGTGAATCCGGTTGGTATAAGGGGTTGCTATGATGAGGCGAAAAGAGCTGGAGAAGCGATGTGCATGGCGTATATGAGGCAACATGGTCTGGATGTCAGGATTGCCAGAATTTTCAATACGTATGGGCCAAGGATGAGAGCAGATGGTGTATACGGAAGAGTAGTTCCAAGATTCATTACTCAAGCTTTGAATAACGAACCGATTACAGTGTTTGGAGATGGTAAGCAGACGAGGAGTTTTTGTTATGTGACAGACCAAGTTGAAGGTTTGCTAAGATTGGCTTGGTTTGATGACTTAAGAGGGGAAGTGATAAACATAGGTAATCCAAACGAGATTACAGTACTGGAGCTGGCTGAGATTATTAGGAGAATTGCAAACTCAAATTCCGAAATTAAGTTCTACCCTCCAATGCCTGACGACCCAAAAAGAAGATGTCCTGACATAACCAAAGCCAAGACTCTCCTAAGATGGAGACCTAAAGTTGGGCTTGAGGATGGATTAAGGAATACTGTAGAGTGGTTTAGAGATGTTTTCAGTAATTTTACAGGATACAGTAAATAGGAGGGAGTAAACTGAATCACGGATCAAAAATATTTAATTTTTATGTATTGACATATTTAGTTATTGCATCTATAGGAGTAATTTCATTTTTATCTAATAAATATCTATTTCTTTTAGATTTGAATCCAATATTAAACAGTTATAGAGTATTAGAACCATTCTACGGAAAATATACTCCTGTAAGTGGTGGTCTGCCTGTCAATTTAATATCAGCTATCATCCCAGCAGAACTCTTTCAAAAAATTATGCTCTTCCTCATACTCTTTTTAAGTGGATATTCGATGTACAATTTAGCCAGTAAGTTTACATCATCAAAGACAGCCCAATTTTACGCTGGTTTGTTATATATGCTTAATCCTTACACATACATCAGGATAGTCGTCGGGCACTGGCTGATATTATTTGCATATGCTATTTTTCCGTTAGCAGTTAGATATTTTTTAGAGTTACTGGACAAGAAGGATTTAAGAAGTATAATAAAAACAGCTTTAATAGCTACTCTTGTAGCATTCAATGCCCACACTCTTTTCATAGCATTTTTAATCTTCTCAATTCTTTTCTTATTCAGACTCTGCAAAGATAAATCAATCAACCTGATAAAGCCCATCGCAATAGCTTTTGCTCTCTTCATAGCGTTAAACACATACTGGCTCATACCTCTATTCACAGCCCAAAAAGAAACGATACTATCTCACATCTCATCGGAAGACCTTGCAGTCTTCGCTCCTCGCATAGAATCGGTCTCAGCGCTCTTCACTCTTGCAAGCATGCATGGATTCTGGAGACCCGGCTACATCTACGCTAAAGACTTTCTGCCGTTTTGGTGGATTTTATTTGTCTTCATTCTATTCTTGGCAGTTCACGGTTTTGTCTCATACTACAGACACGAAAGGCTTGGAATTTACGTCAAAGCTTTTGCAGTAATCTGGCTTGTAGGCTTAATCTTAGCGGCTGGAATAAGAAGTCCTTTTGCAGATTTCTTCAAATTTCTCTTTGACCACATACCCTTAATGAAAGGAATGAGAGATACGCACAAGTTCGTGACAATGCTATGCTTATCATATTCCTGCTTGGGAGCTTTAGGCTTAGCTGAAATAGAGAAAAGCTTGGAAAACAAAAAACTGTTAAAGAAAGCTGTAATCTTAGCAATTCTGCTTGTTCCCTTAATATATTCTTTCACGTTCTTCAACGGATTTGCTGGTCAAATAAAGCCAACTGACTACCCAAATGACTGGTATAAAGTTAATGAGTTCCTGAACAAGGATAAAGACGATTTTAGAGTTCTATTCTTCCCATGGCATCTCTACATGGACTTTCACTGGGTACCTAACAAGGATAAGCGCATAGCAAATCTCGCACCCCTCTTCTTTGATAAAGAGATTATTTCAGCTAAAAACATCGAAGTTCCCGGAATATACAGACAGATGTATACTCCCTACCAAGTCTATATCGACTATCTCCTAAGCAAAAGAAACGAAATAACGAACTTCGGCGAACTTGTAAGCATTTTGGGCGTCAAATATATTTTGCTGACAAAGGAAGTAGACTATAAAAACTACTTCTTCCTGTTCAACCAAACAGATTTAGAATTGGTAATGGAAACAGAAAAGTTCTACGTATTCAAAAATAAGGCGTTTAAGGGCTTAATATTTTCGGTGGACGGAATTGCATACGTCAAAAACTGGGACGAGCTGATAAACGTAAGCAAAATGGAAGACATAACTAAGAGACTGTATTTAATCGGCGACGGTAAGGAAGAAGGGAACGAAAGTTACAAGAGACTTAAATACGAGAAAGTCAGTCCAGTAAAATACGTTATCAAAGATGAACCCTTGAAATACATTATTTTCACAGAAGAATACTCCAAAGACTGGAAGCTTAATGATAGGGAGCCTATGAAAGCTTATGGTGTTGTTAATGCTTATGTTGTGCCTGAACTACCCACACCAAGTGAAATAGTTTACGAGAGGTTCCACAAAATTTGTTTACCTTCCTACGTTGTATCTATTATGACTTTTCTGGGATGCATTGGATATTTATTCTATGACTGGAGAAGGGAAAAAAGGAGATGGATAGGCTAAAAAGTTAAAAAGAGGATTAAAGAGATTCTAGGAATTAGGTGAGTTGAATGGAGATAGAATTTACAAACCACGCAAGAGACAAATTTCTAATTCTGGAAAGGCATGGTTTTCGAGTGAGTGAGGAAACCGTGTTAAAAACTGTTAAAGAACCGGACAAAATAAAGGCTGGTAGAAAAGGTCGGTTAATTGCACAGAAGGCAATGGATGAGGGACATTTATGTTGTATACGAAGTAAAAGGTGACAAAGTGATAATAGTTATATCCAGCGAGGAGGGACAGATATGAAGATTAAATATGATAGAGAAGTGGACATACTTATGATAGAACTCTCTGACGAAAAAATAGATTACGCTGAGGAAGCCGGACCTATGATAATACATTTTAAAGATAACAAACCAGTGTTAATAGAGATCCTCGACGCAAGTGAATTTCTTGCAGAACTGACAAAAATATCCATGAAAAGCACAGGCAGAGAGGCAGTAGAAGTTAAAACATAACTTGAATGGGAGTTAAGGTTTTTACAAAATGACAAAATTGTCGAATCAATTCTTCTGTATTCTGTTATTAGTTTTTGGATGACGAGGCAACGAGACACAACTTCAAAGCCGAGTATTTAGATGTTGCCAAGCTCAGGAAAAGGAGGCTAGCTAAAAGTTGAGGAAGGGATGAAGAAGATCTGGAGATTCGGAAAAAGTTTATTAGTCATCTCACATTGATTTTTTGTTATAGGTGATGAAATGATAACCATACCGGAAGACGTGCTCGCTTCCATGAAGCTGCCCGAAAAGGATAGAGAGAGGATCTTAAAGGTAGAGTTAGCCATAGCCCTTTATCAGAGGGGGGTTCTGTCCATTGGCAAGGCAAGAAAACTTGCTGAGATGAGCAAATGGGAGTTCATAGAAGAACTTGGCAGAAGGAAAATCGAAAGGCACTATACAGAGAAGGAACTTGAGGAGGATATCGCCTTTGCAAAAGGTAGTAAGTAATTCTTCACCACTCATCCATCTATCAAAAATCTCGAGATTAAACCTGCTGAAAGACTTTTTTAGCGAAGTAATTGTTCCGGAAGCTGTTTATAAGGAGTGTGTCGTTGAGGGCGGAGACAGAGATGATGCAAGAAAAATTGCGAAAGCGAAATGGATCAAGGTTCTAAAAATAAGGGATGAAAAGCTCAAAAGAGCTTTCATGATGGAACTTGATGAGGGTGAAGCTGAGGCAATAGTGCTTGCCTTGGAAGAATCTGCCGATCTGATCCTTTTGGATGACTATGAAGCAAGAAGAGTGGCCAGGAGTTTTGGATTGAGCGTTACCGGAACAGTAGGTATTTTAATCAGGGCAAAGCGTGAAGGTAAAGTAGAGAGTTTAAAGGATGAGATTGAAAAGCTTATGAAAACAGGATTCTGGTTAAATAGAGAATTGTATGAAAGAATACTGGAAGAGTCGAGGGAGTTATAGGCAGGCAGAATAAATCAACGTCAATAGGAACAATTAATTAATATAGAATAATAAAAAAATGCTCCCAGATATGACCTGGTTCCTAATCCAATACAAAAACAACACTCTGGAAAGTCAACGCCACGAACATTTCATGCTCTCATTTGTCGAAGCATACGATCCTCTATGGGAAGTCAGAATATACAAAGACGGTAAACTGGTAGAAAAGGTTAGATCCATTCCATTATACTCGGTTATAAACGGATTCTGAATCAATGAAACTGGAGAACTTGGAAATAGTAATCAGATATACACCGTAAGATTTGTTTGAAATCGGTTTAATGATTTCTGCAACAACCTTCATAGGTTGCATTGGTTACCTATTCTACGAATGGAGAAGAGAAAGATGGATGGGTTAAGAAGATTGAGGAAAGGCTAAGAATGTTCTTGAAGAGAATTTACCGAAAAATTAAAACCATTTAATCGTTAACTAAACGAGATGGAAAGAGTGTACGAGCTTTTTCAAAAACTCCCGGATGAGCTCAAAAGAGAGGTTATAGACTACAATAGAGTTCTTATTAGAAGAGAGATCAAAGAAAAAAAGAGGACAGCTTAGCTTATCATGGAAAGGCGCTCTGAAAGAGCTGAGAGATAAATACGCATCGGTGGAACTCCAGCATAAAGCTCTTGAATGGTGGGACTGAATGTATTTGATGTATTCCTTCAGGCGGTAGAAGGGCATCGAGTTAACCCTCCTGTTCACTTCCCTCCCTTGCCGTTGTCTCTGACGCCGTCTAAGTTTCCCATAGCGATTATTGCATTGTGCCTCCCAGCTTCATCAACGACTTCCTTTGCTATCCTGTGCAATTCATCGTTCACGATTCTTCTCTCCTTATGACCAATTTTTCCTTATCGCCCTAAGTTTCTTCTCTCTCCCAAGCTTCCTTCTCAACCAGAAATACCTTCCACGAACCTCCCTCTGGAGGGAATCCCCAGCCGTGCTGGAAGATGCCCTCTATTTTAATGGAGGGAAGAGGTCACGGAATATTTCCGAACGACTTTGTCCATATTACATTTAGATTTAGATTGTATTGTAATAGAAGGGCTGTGCATCCTCTGCATGTATGATTACTGTCACGATGTCATAATACTCTTTCCCCTTAGCCCTCATTTCATTTCTTGCTGCGTATGGAAGTACCTTCACAGACTTCCCGTACAGCTTCAAGGTACTTCATCCCGTATTCTTCTGATGGTTCTATGCTGGTATACTCATGCCACTCGTTGAAAGATGTTATTATAACGATCTTATGAGGCCAGGAATAGCTGAGGGCTATCCTCAACTGTTCCTTAAACCTATCAATGCTCCTCGGCAGCGGTATGTTCCCGGACCTCACAGCCCGGTCGTCAAAGCCTGGTATGGCTGAAGGGATGAAGTCCACCCTCTTAGTCCTCAAGAAGGTATACCACTCGCTGTATTTTTCTCTGAGCCTCTTCTCGAAGTTGTTCAGTATGCCGGGCACGCTTGTGTGCATGTTGTATGAGGTCACCCCATCGAAATACCGGACAACCTGTGAGGTCTCAGAGGGGCTCTGCCAGTACACCAGGTCCCCCAGCAGGTAGAACCCGTACCTCCTTCCGCACTCATGTATTGCCTTCAGGGCGCTTCTCGGCAGTGTTCGTGCCAAGTAGATCTCCACCACCGGCTTGCCGTTTATCCTTAGGTAGCGAGGGTCTCTGGAGTAGGTCCTGTTCAGGTAGCTGAAGTCCTCCTCAATCACCTTTTCGGCCTCGTTCAGGCTCAGACCTCCTATCCTGCCGGTGATCTCGTAGAGCACAGCGAACCTCATGCTTTTCGCCAGGGGGTTTTCCAGCATGTGGTTCTTAAGGGTCAGATCTTCGTAGCTCCCGGGACCCCACCAGCTGACTATGAAGAAGTCTATTCCATGTCCCGTTGCCCAGTCTATGTGCTTGGAGATCACTACCGGGTTTCTAGAGTCGTACTCGCCTAAGAGAGGCTTGCCCGTATATCCCTCGTCCCAGTGTCTTCCGATGCCGTACCAGGGGTAGTAATGGGCGCCAATGAGTACACTGTCCAACCTGGCCATATTCTCATATTCCCTTAGGTACGTGGTTCGTATCGTCTTCACCTGCGTGTTTCCAGCAGAATCCCTAACCTCAACTCTTATCTCATATTCTCTACCACCAGCAAAGCCGGATACAGTGACAGAGAACTTCTCCCTTAGATCTCCATAGCTACCGTCTAATGGTGTTAGGTTGAAAGTCCTTATCTTCTCCTCTGGAAAAGCCTCGCTTGGAAGATTTTCGTAGTTGATGGGGATCCATGTAAGGACCGCAGAGACTATTGGATTACAGGAGTCCTCGGCTTCAAATGACACGGTGACCTCATATACCTTCTCGTTCATCACCTTAGACGGAGCCCACTTCAATCCTTCAATTACAAGAGCTGTAGGGTTAGCGTACTTGTCCCTCAAGAAGGAGAGCTCATCCCTCGTTATCCCACCATCCGCGGTCACTTGGTCTAAGTCCTCCAGGAAGTTCTTGCTGCTCGTCACGCTGGATGGTAGGGAGGCCACCAGGTTCACAAGCCTCACATCCATTGGATCTAATCGACCGTCCAGTCCTAGAGGCGCAAAGTGCTGGGAGAGCTTTTCCAGACCTTTCCTCCTCACGTATTCCAACACCGGGTTGACGCTGGACGAGGTCCTCCTCTGTGATACGTTTTGGGAGGTTTCCCTTGTTGAGGCAGGGTGTGGTCCTCCCGCCCATCGAAGCATGAGGACCACAAGAACAGCTAGGACGACAAGCACGGATAGACGTAAGAGAGGCCTCCTCATACCATCTATTTAAGAGAACTAGATTACTCAAAACTATTACTCAAAAACTTTTAATTCCAACAAACATGCCGTCAGGATAACCCACGATGAGCTGGGTGCCACAATCCGTCTGACGACAAGCGAAAGATTTTTCTGGAAGAGGGCGCCAGTATTCGATCTCATAGCAGAGGAGTTGCATGTCCAGCAGAGGAACGAGGAAGACGGGTAAAAAACAGAGAAAATCGTTTGGGCCCGTGGAAAGTCTTGAGGAACACGTTCCCTCTGACTGGTGGAGACGGATATTCAACTCCATCTACCTCAAGACGGATGGCGACGTCGTGAACAACCCATCGATCACGAAGAGGGAGGTGGATCTCTTCACGAGGGTCCTCAAGCTATCCCCTGAGGACAGGGTGCTGGACCTTTGCTGTGGTCACGGAAGGCACACGCTCGAGCTAGCGAGAAGAGGCTTCAAAAACGTTGAGGGTTTGGATATCTCCCGCTACCTTGTGCAGAAAGCAAGATCTCAGGCCAAGAGGGAGGGACTCAGGATCAGATTCAGGATCGGTGATGCCAGGAAGCTGCCCTATCACGAGAACGCCTTCGATGTGGTCATGATCCTGGGGAACAGCTTCGGCTACTTCGAAACAATTGAGGAGGATATGAGGGTTCTAAGGGAGGTCTTCAGGGTCCTCAAGCCCTATGGGCGGATCCTCATAGACGTTGCAGATGGGGAGTACTTGAGGGAGAATTTTAAGCCGAGATCCTGGGAGTGGATTGATAGAAAGCACTTCGTCTGTCGTGAGCGATCCCTTTCACTCGACAAACAGCGCCTGATCTCAAGGGAGATCTTCACTCATATCGAGAAAGGAGTTGTTGTCGATCAGTTCTATGCTGAGAGGCTTTACACACGGGAAGGTTTGAAGGAGCTTCTGGAAAGAGCAGGTTTCAGTGATGTCACCTTCCACGGAGCTATCACCTCGGATTCGCAGAGAGGTCAGGACCTCGGAATGATGGAGAAAAGAATTGTGGTGACTGCTATCGTGAGAAAAGATTGGAAACCGACTGTGAAGCAAAGAAAAGAGCTGAAGACGATCGTTGTGATCTTAGGCGATCCTACAAAAAGGGATCCCGTCAAGCCAGGGCAGATCTTCGATGACGATGATCTCCACACGATCAGCAGATTGAAGGAGGCCTTGAGGGAGCTTGAGCCTAGGGGTTACAGGTTCGTGTACCTCAACAACCACAGCACTTTGATCCACGATCTGATGAAGCTAAAGCGGATAGATCTCGTCTTCAACCTATGTGATGAGGGCTACAACAACGATCCGAGGAAGGAGCTTCATGTCCCGGCCTTGCTGGAGGTCCTCGGCATTCCATACACAGGAGCCCCACCACACTGCCTGGCTTATTGCTACGACAAGATGCTCGTTAGAAGCCTTGCGATGAACATGGGGATTCCTGTGCCGTCTACATATGTCATCGAGCCAGGAACCATCTCATTCGAGATACCCTTCGAGTTTCCGGCCGTGGTGAAGCCGAACTTCGGGGATTCCAGTTTTGGAATAACGCAGAGGAGCGTGGTGAACAGCGCAGAGGAGCTTCTTAACGCGATCTCGGAGATCAGAGGTAGATTCGGTTACGACAAACAGATCCTCGTCGAGGAATTTCTGCCCGGAGATGATCTAACGCTGGGGATAATAGGCAATCCCCCCGACGACTACGTTGTCCTTCCCATCACTAAGGAGGACTACTCGTCGCTTCCGCCGGAGCTCCCGAAGATATGCGGGTATGAGGCGAAGTGGTGTCCACACTCCCCTTACTGGAACATAAAATCTGTTTCAGCTGACCTTCCGGAGGAGGTCGAGAGGTTCATCGTTGAGTGCAGTCTGAAGCTCTTTGAGAGGCTTGAATGCAGGGACTACTGCCGATTTGATTGGAGGATTGACTCGAAGGGAAAGCCAAGGCTTTTGGAGGTGAACCCAAATCCCGGATGGTGCTGGGACGGACACCTCGCAAAGGCAGCAGGGATTGTGGGCATCCCCTACTCCGAAATGCTGGAAATGATACTGAGGACCGCCATGAGGAGGTTGAATTCGGGCGGAGGTGTTGCAGAGGAACCGAGATGAGATGTACATCCACAGAATTTACATCACGCCAAGCTCTCTCGACTAATCCTCAATAAACTTCCTTCTTTCTCCTCCTTCAGACTTTTCTATGAGATCCTTGAAGATCTTGCTATCATGAACCACTCGTCCGTAACTCGTAAGCTGCGATCCGCTTTGTTTCAATGTCGACAGCGAAGTGGATCTTTACTACGTATTGTTCTATGCTTGTTTGTTCGACAAGGCACAGCGAGGAGGCAACAACCTTCAGACGGCAAAATGAGCTGTGGGTTTCTCAGATATCCGATGCGTGGGGCTTGCGTGACAGGCCCTTTTAGCGCGAGGATGGACACGGTCTGTGACCGCTAAGCTCGGTGAACCTGTTCAAACCCGGGTGCGCGAGGAGCTGCTGTTACAGCAGCTCACCGTCAGGACGACACTAAAACCTTAAAAGCGAGGATCGGAGGTGATCTGCTGATCTCAGATCATCCACAAATGAGCTGAGGTGAACGCCTTTCATGGCAACTTCTAAACCCTCATCGACTGAAGATGAAGGGGGGAAGGGCTCTACAAAACCCGGAGCTAGTGGATCAAAATCGGAACACTTGTCCTCGGGCCAGAAGCTTGTGTTAGCGGCCGTGATCCTCCTGATCGCAGCCGCCATAATCCTGGTAGCTGGCAACGAGGTTGAGGCCAACAGAACAGCAGTTCTTTCCTACTACTTCCTGGTCCTCGGGGTCACGAACCTCCTGGTGGAGTACTCCAAGGAGGGCTGGCGGCCCACAGCTAGGCTCATCACAAGCCTCCTCCTGATAGCAATCCTCGCATGTGTAACCAAAGATCTGGCCTGCGATCCAACATCATGGGCTCTGCTCCTCATCCTATCGTCTTTCCTCGTCATCACGACATTCAGGATCAGGGTGAGCATAAGGATTCGGTGGAGATCAGTCGAGCCTGAACGAATCGATTTTCATCGGAAACGTCAGAGGAATTAAGGGCTTCAGGTCTGTAGAGCTCAGGTGATCGGTGGCTCAGAGGCCCACCTCTCAAACAAACAATGATGGTCCATACCGACTCCTGCATTCGTCCGCACGATCGGCCGACATCTTGATCTAGAGGCTTCCACCTTCACGATCCATCAAAAAGTTGTTAAAGGGACGTGAGGTCTGACTTCATAGCTCAGAAGCAGTCACCTCTGGTAGGAGGCCACCACATAAAGCCCAAGACTTCTGGCGCGCTCCTGAGCTGATGGATGTATTAGGTAACCAAAGAGGACTCCTAGAACCTCCTTTCGACTTTCCTCAACCAGGGGCCTGTAGATCTCACTATAAAACTTGTCGACATCCCTTCTATGTATCCTCGACTTGCACTCGCCAACTACTACAACTCTTGAGCCGTTCCTGTATCCCTCCCCGTAGAGGTTCACCTCAACTTCCTCTCCTCGCAGGATCAGGAAGCGTCTCTCCAGCTCTTCTACTTCAACCCCAAGGTTCCTGTGCAACCATCCGGGCAGCACGACTCTAGCTATATCCTCTAGGCCGAACCCAACGACCTCAGAGAGCTTGCCCACTTCATGTCTCAGGGAGTCCACAGCCTTCGCCAGCCTTGCAACGACCTCCTCAGTCCTCCTCTGAGCCTCTGCAAGCTGATCTACCCTCTGAGCAAGCTGATCTACCCTCTGAGCAAGCTGATTCAGCCTCTCCTCAGTCCTCCTCTGAGCCTCTGCAAGCTGTCTCACAACATTTGTCAGTCTGTCGAACTCCTCTCTCGTGACCTTTATCTCCCTGACCTTGTCCTCAACGACCTTGGTCACAAATTCGTAGAGCTCAGGAGTTATGGTCATTTCAACCTCCTGAATAACGGAGCTATGGTCTTATTAACTCTCCTCCAAAACAGTGATACTTTTCATTTGATCATGTTAGCATGGGACCAGAAACCAATAAATAGTTGTAGGCATCCGTAAGGTGGTGGTTTCGTGGAGAGGTTGCTTGTTGTAGGGCTTGACTGCGTTCCCATGAGCTTGCTCCAGAGGTTCAGGGACGTGATGCCCAACATCTCCTCTCTCACGGAGGAAGGCCTCTACGGAAACCTAAAGACTTGCTACCCGCCGATAACTGTTCCTGCTTGGGCCGTGATGGCCACTGGCAAACAGCCTGGGGAGATGGGAATATACGGCTTCAGGCACAGGAGAACCGGCACATACAACGGCATGTACATAATAACCTCCAAAGACCTCAAGGTGGAGGCGGTGTGGCACAAGCTCGCCAGAAATGGTGGGAGATCGATTCTGATCAGCTTCCCGCCCTCATATCCTCCCCCTATGATCAACGGGATTGTGGTAAGCGATTTTCACACGCCATCAACGGCCGAAAACTACACCTTCCCTCCCTGGATCAGATCCGAGCTGGAGAGGAGGTTCGGCAGGTTCATATTCGATGTGGAGTTCAGGGTGGAGGACAGAGATCCCCTCGTGAGCAGGCTGTTCGAGATGACGGAGCAGCACTTCAAGGTTGTCAAGTACATGGCTCAGAAGAAGTGGGATCTCCTCTGGTACGTTGAGATAGGACCCGACAGACTCCACCACGCCTTCTGGAAGTTCTTCGATCCCGAGCATCCGAAGCATATCCCGGGCAACAAGTATGAGGACATAGCCGAGAGATACTACAGGATGCTCGATGATAAAGTGGGTGAGCTGCTAGGCTCCATCGAAGCCCCGGTGTTGATAGTCTCGGACCACGGAGCTAAACCGATGCATGGAGCCTTTGTCGTAAATGAGTGGCTTGCGGACAACGGTTACCTGAGGTTTGAGATGCCTGATGGAAGGAGGGACATCACGGAGGTCAAGGTGGACTGGGATCACACAGCTGCCTGGGGATGGGGTGGCTACTACTCCAGGATCTTCATAAACCTGAGAGGAAGGGAGCCCAATGGAAAGGTGAGCCCGGAGGACTACGACTCTGTGGTGGAGCAGATAAGGGACGATCTCTCAAGGGTCAGCACTCCTGATGGGAGGACCATGAGGAACATAGTCCACAGACCCCACGAGGTCTACAGGGAGGTCAGGGGAGACTACCCAGACCTCATGCTCTACGTTGATGACCTGAACTGGAGGGCCGCAGGAACTGTGGGATACGGGAGCTGGTACCTTCCCGAGAACGACAAGGGTCCAGACGATGCCATGCACGACTGGCGTGGGATCTACATACTGTACGATCCTGAGCGGAGGGTGAAGGGGGGAGAGGAGGATAGGGAGATATACGACATCAGGCCTCTGATCGAGAGGGTTATGGAGATTGACTGAGCTCAGACCCTTAAAAAATGCTCTTACAGGCCTTGGCGGCATGAGATCACCTCAAGCCGCCGTCTAAAGGCGGTAGCAGTTAACCAACACGGACACGCCGGCTACGAGTATCATCACGGAGAGCAAAAGTCGAAGAGACCTCCTCGAAATCCCCTTGTTCAGCCTGGTCCCAACAACAGTCCCTGGTAGAGAGCCCATCAGCAGGGCTCCCGCTATCGCCGGGTCAACTCCACCTATCGACATGTGGAACAGACACCCCAGCAGGGACGTGGTGAAGCCGAAGGCCAGATCGGTTCCGACCATCTTCCTGGGGGAACTCATGACCTTCATGAGGTATGGCATGAGCATTGAGCCGGCTCCGACGGACGTCAACTGGATGGCCAATCCCACAAGGAAGGACGTGCTGAGGAGACCTCTCCCCGCGCCGTCGGTGACCTCAGGTTCCTCTCCAAAGAACCTGTAGATGTGGAGAAGAGATACGCACACAAGCACCACGCCAACAGCTACAGCGATGACCTCGTTGAGCAGGGAGATCTCTCTGAAGTACTCTATCATGGCTGAGCTCACGGCCAGACCGACCAGACTTCCAACGAACAGGTTTTTGAGGACTGTCAGGTCGATATCCCCTCTCCTCATGTAGAGGGCAGATCCAAGCCCCTTATTCACTGTGTTAAACAGGAGGTCTGATCCCACAGCTATCCTGGGCTCCACTCCCATGAGTATCAGAAGAGGCGTTGTCAGGGAAGCCCCTCCTATCCCGGAGAGAGCTACAAGCACTCCTACAACGAAACCAGCCGTTGACAACAACAGGAGATCAATCATCCAGGTAACCCAGCTCCTCCAGCTTCCTCAGGATCTTATCTACGCACTCGTCCAGACTCTCCTTTTCGGTATCCACGACGACCTCTGGGTCGAGGGGCTCCTCATATGGATCTTGAAGTCCTGTCATGTTGGCTATCTCCCCCTTGAGGGCCTTCTTGTAGAGTCCCTTTGGATCTCTTCGAACGCAGGTCTCCAACGAGCACCTGACGTACACCTCCACGAAGTCACCGATGGCCTTTCTGGCCAGATCCCTCACCGATCTGTAAGGTGAGACAAAGGAGGCTATCACAGCTACGCCGTTCCTGGCCAAAAGCTTACACACGTATGCAACCCTTTTAAGGTGAAGCTCTCTGTCCTCTCTGGAGAATCCCTCCTTAGGGCTCAGCCATCTCCTCACCTCATCTCCATCCAGAAGCTCCACGTTTCTTCCCTTCCTCCTCACCTCATAGGCCAACCTTCTGGCTATGGTCGTTTTGCCCGATCCGGGCAGCCCAGTAAGCCAGACGACGAACCCCTTCATGAGGTCACCTCCCTACTCGACAAACGGATCCTCAAAGCTCATTATCACATCCACAACCTCGGGCCTCATGATCTCCTCAGGGGGCCTCCTGCCCTCCATTATGTGCCTCCTAACCTTGGTTCCACTGAACCTGATCTTCTGGCTCTCATCGTGTGGGCAGAATCTCTCGTTGACGACTCCTCCACACTTCCTGCAGTAAAAAAACTCCTTGAAGAACAGAGGGGTTATACCCAGATCTGGAAATTCTCTGAAGATCTCCTGGGCCTCATACGGTCCGTAAAAGTTCCCCACACCAGCGTGGTCCCTGCCTACCACGAAGTGAGTGCATCCGAAATTCTTCCTCATTATCGCGTGAAATATGGCCTCCCTGGGACCTGCGTATCTCATATTGTAGAGAAGAACGCTCATCACAGCGGAGCTCCTGGGGTAGTAATGCTCTATCAGGGCCTTGTAGGCCTCCAAGATCACCTCATCCCTGAAGTCTCCCTTCTTCTTTCTTCCTATCACGGGATTTATGAACAGGCCATCCACAAAGGTCAAAGCAGTCTTCTGAAGATATTCATGTCCTATATGAGGAGCGTTCCTGGTTTGAAAGCCTACGACAGTTCTCCATCCCCTCTCCTGAAATAGAACTCGGGTCTCGGCGGGCCACAGGAGGTACTTCTCAAACCCACTCCTCATGTGATCCAGGAGAGTTACCCTTCCGCCGAGCATGAGATCTTTCCTGGAGTAGATCTCCTTCACCCCGGGGTGCTCGGTACTCTCGGTCCTGAACACCTTCCTGGCGTACTCCTTCCTGTCATACCCGTAGATCTCCTCCACCTCCATGACTGCTATTATCCTGCCATCAACCTCTAAAGCAACCTCATCTCCCTCTGACACGCCGACTACCTCATCCTCGCTCACGTCCAGAACTATAGGCAGGGTCCAGGGTGTGTCATCAGGCAGTCTCATGTTGTCCAAAACATGTTGAAACTCCTCAACAAGCAGAAAACCCTCTAGTGGGCTGTAAACTTCATGAGCTATGTTCATCACATCAACAGCTAGATCTCTAGTTATTCTCAACCTCTTAAGCTCACGAGCTTCCTCGAGAAGCCTCTCTCTCTTCTGACCGGAGGCCACTCTGTTCACCAACTTTCCTCCATGTGGAGCTGAGACCATGAGGACACCTCCTCTCAGATGTAGCCCAGAGCCTTGAGCTTCTTCTTTATCTCCTCAACCTCCCTTTCGCTGAGCGGGCTGGTCATCTTCTCGGCTTCGTGCATGGCAACTACCTCTCTGAGCACATATGTGACGTAATCTGAGACTGATTTAAAACCAGTAAGCTCAACAAGTTTTTTTATCCTCTCATAAAGCGTGACGGGTATAGAAACCGTTGTATACTTCCCCTTAGCCAAAAGCAACCCTCCTCACAGGATAATTATATGTAATTAAATTAAAGTTTTTGCTGAACCGTTCTCCAC
Organism: Thermoproteota archaeon; assembly: GCA_027491735.1. Taxonomy (GTDB): domain Archaea; phylum Korarchaeota; class Korarchaeia; order Korarchaeales; family Korarchaeaceae; genus Methanodesulfokora. The sequence goes on from JAOZGP010000010.1 coordinate 17,662, forward strand.
GCAACCGTTGAATATTTAATAGACATGAAGTGACTGTGTTCAATGAAGGCTTGGGCTGATCGAGCCGATCCTGAGAAAAAGTGGGGCTACCCTGAAAGGGGACGAGACCGATGATACGCTCCCGATTAACCCAGAGGGGCTGAGGTTTATGTGTCCCAAGGCGAACGCATATCTACAGAAGGATATGTCCGCTGAACCCCTCATTCCACAAAGACCCAGCTTCTGGTCCTGATGGGCCGGTAACCCAGAGCCATGTAGACCTTCATGGCAGAGCTGTTTGTGGAGCTCACGTGAAGCATTGCCACGGCTCCAGAGGAGATGGCATCCCTCGTGATAGCCGATGTCGCGATCTTGGCATAACCTCTTCCCCTGGCCTCGGGCACTGTGAAGACGTCCCCGACTATCCAAACCTCGGGCATCCTGATGTAGGCACAGGCGATCGACAGGAGCTCCCCCTTCTCAAGGAGGCCGTAGTACCTCCACCTTCTCAGTAGCTCCTTGGCCCTCGCCTCATTGATCTCTCTGCCCTGCACCTCTTTGATCCTCAGGAAGGCCTCCACATGTCCCTCATCGTCATGTCTCAGCCTGATGGCTCCACCCGGGACAGGATTGAAGCCTCGCTCGTCGACTACCATGTCCACAAACTCCTCCCCTCTGCCCCTTAACCTCACCAGAGCTGGCTCCTCCCTTCCCCATATCTGAATCACAGCCTTGCCCTCTGGGATCATATTTAGGAGAGGTTCGTACTCACCCCAGAGATGAACGCTCAACGTCTCGGACCTCCACACGAGCATGTAGCCCTTCACGCTCCTTCCATCCGTGTTGAACATGACCGATGTCCTGTCGATCTCCCTTACGAGGTCGTTCATCAGATAGGCGTGGCTCATGGGATCGCTCAGGTATAGCTTGGTCACCATCCTCCAGAGGCCATCCAGCTCGATTATCATCAGCAGGGGACTGCTGTGGATACCTTATAATCATTTGGATTGAATTTGCCCCTGAACTCCTTGTGGACACCTGTCGTGCTTTCCTCAGCGCTGTTCACCGGGGATTACATACCGAGGTTCGCTTGTGGGAGAGGACCTCCACGAACACGCTGTGGTCGCCAACGCATCGCCTGCGCGCACGCAATCCTCGACCTTCACCTTCCAGTCGTCTGCTGAGATCTCGGAGGGGCCCTGGGCAGACCCACGACATAGTTTAGGATGGGTCCGAGGAACAGAGGATCTACGGCATCGGACGCCAATTGATCTCTCTGAGCCTGAGCATCGTGCAATCCTGTTGTACTCGGGAAGCACCTTCCGTGAAACCCTGATAGACCACGCCAAGAAGTCCTCCATCCCGCTTACATCAGACTCCAGGTCGTGATTCTAGAAATGCCATCACATGAGATAGCTTAGACAGCGAGCTCCTAGCAGATCGGTGAGTGATCTAACGCTTGAAAACGGCTTCAAGATATGCTCTCCTTGAGGAATCATTCGAGCCGTGATATGCTTCCAGGATCAGGCGCCTGTCCTCCATCAGATGAATTCGCACGAATTTTTTAAGTTGTCGTGCTGAGAAGCTCTCGTGAGGGTCGTAAACTATCCCCTTAGGATAATAGGAGTGGTTCGCACGCACCTCTCAGATGAGGAGATAAAAACCACTGAAAACGCCAGAGGGGTCGTGGAGGTCTTTGAGGAATTCAAAGAAGGGTTAAGGGGTATAGATGGTTTTTCTCACATACTCATCATATCTCTCCTCGACAGAGTGGACGATGAGCTGAGGGGCACCCTCGTCGTGAGGATGAGGAGACTTCGGAGGTTTGGAATAAGTCCGGAGGAGGTTCCGGAGGTGGGTGTGTTCTCCTGCGACTCCCCCCACAGACCCAACCCGATAGGGCTCAGCATAGTGAGGCTTCTGGAGAGGCGAGGGAGGTTTCTGGAGGTGGAAGGCCTGGACCTCTTCGACGGCACACCCGTCCTGGACATCAAGCCCTACACCCTGGCCAGGAGGATAGAGGACGTAGAGGTTCCGGAGTGGCACAGGAGGCTTTGGAGGAGATTGGGGAGAGAACCGTGAGGATGTCCTGAATGACCGAGAGCAGGATAGAATCCATCAAGAGGAGAGTGAGAGCTGTGGAGATGTTGAGGATTTTGGCTGAGGAGTTCGGCTCCGGGAGGATAGCTGAGCTTCTGGGACTTCCTGCCCCGGCTGTTAGCAGATACGTCAACGGGCACGTCCTTCCAAAGGAGGACAGGGTCGATCAGATAACGAGGCTCTTTGAGGCGAGGATGAGGGAGGCCATAGTCTCCAACATGAGGAGGAGGGGAGGAGTTCTCGATGTCACCCCTCTGCTCTCCAACGTGAGGCTCCTCAGATCCATCGCCATGTGCATAGCTCAGGAGCTTCCCAGCGAGATCGAAAGAGTTTTGACCAAGGAGGTGGATGGAATACCTCTGGCCGCGCTCGTCAGCGATGAGCTAGGTGCCTCCCTGGTGGTGGCCAAGAGAAGGAAGGAGCCAGGTGTGGAGAGGTTCTACGAGGTCAGGCAGACATACGAGTCTGGGATCTACAGCTACATCTATGTGCCCAAGCATCTCCTGGGCAGAGGGGACAGGGTTCTGATAGTCGATGACATAGTGAGGTCGGGCTCCACGGTCAGGGCGCTGATAGAGGTCGTGAAGAAGGCCAGGGGAAGGGTCGTGGGCGTGTACTCAGTGGCCTCCCTGGGAGGGACCATGGAGCACCTGGCTGAGGAGTTTAGCTTTCCAGTGCGCTCCTTCGTGAGGATCGTATGAGGATCACTCTCTGAAGTACGGTTCTCCTAAGGCCGCCGGAGCTCCTATCCTCCTTTTCACAGACCTGGAGGAGGCAACAACGAGAACAACTATCGTCAGGGCATACGGAAGGGAGTTCAGGAGCCACTGGCTTATTCCGAAGTTCTGTAGTGAATATCCAGCCGACTCGACGATTCCGAACAGGACGGCCCCTCCCACAGCCTTTGCTGGATCCCACGTTGCGAATATCACCAGAGCTATGGCTATCCATCCCATCCCAGCTGTTATGCCGTCCACCCACATTCCGTTGTGTATGGTGGAGATGTACCCCCCGGCGGCCCCAGCGAGGAGACCCCCGAATGCCGTGCATAGGTACCTGATCGCGTGAACGTTCACTCCGACGGAATCCGCGACCGCCGGATTTTCGCCCACGGACCTTATCACGATCCCAGCCCTTGTCCTGAACAAGACGAGCCACAGGATCCCAGATAAGGTCACGCTCACGTAGAATATGAGGTCCTGTCCGAGGAGCGCTGGAATCCTCCTGGAGCCCATGGGAAGGGGTGTCCCCACGTAGCCCCTTCCTATCAAGCTGCTAAGACCACAGCCCACCATGACGAGAGCCAGCCCTGAGACCACCTGATTTCCTCTCAGGGTCACGCTGATAAAGGCATGTGCCAGGGAGAGGGCAGCGCCCACGATCGCAGCCGTTAGGAGTCCCAACGCTGGATTTCCTGTTTTCAAAGTGATCGCAAAGCTTGCGAGCGCTCCAGCGCTCATCATCCCCTCCACACCGAGATTCATCACCCCGGACCTCTCAGCGTAGATCTCCCCGAGCGATGCCAAGAGGAGGGGGACGGCCAGCTGGAGACCTGTGCTCACGAACTCCAGCATGTCATCACCTCGCCCTGTATCTGGTCAGGAACTCGCCGGCAGCGACGAACATCAGTATCAATCCGTTGAACACGTTTATCGCGCCGAAAGGAAGGCTGTATACTATCATCATCTCCTCTCCCCCCACAAGCAATCCTCCGAAGAACATATTGGCCGCTATGAGCCCCAGAGGACTTGTCCCCCCAAGCCAGGCTGTTATTATTCCTGTAAAACCGTAGCCGCACGGAAACTCGGGTATGAGCCTATGCTGTATCGCCAACAGGTCTCCAGCCCCGGCAAGTCCGGCCAAACCTCCGGAGATCATCATCGTCAGGGCAGCCGTCCTAAAGTAGCTCATTCCGGATATCTCAGCCGCTTTAGGGTTTCCACCGAATGCCTTTATCTCAAAACCGAGTTTTGTCCTCTCCATCACAAAATAGATCAGCACAGCTGAGCTCAAGGCCAGGAACAGCATCACAGGGCTGATCCTGGTTCCAGGCACGGTTCCGAGTTCAGCTGGAATTATGCTTGTGTGAGCGAATCCTCCGTAGGAGACCTCTCCGACCTTCTCTCTGGCCTTCCACGGACCGTGAATCAGGTACTGAAACACCCAGTACACCACGTAATATATCATGAGGGTGGAGAGAACCTCGTTCACGCCCAGCCTCGACTTCATGAGGGCTGGTGGAACCGCTAGGACTGCTCCAGCAGCGAAGGCACTCAGAAGAGCTACGATCGGCTGTCTTGTAGATTCGACCGCCAGGAAGGCTGCCATTGCTCCCACTATGTACTGTCCCTCAGCCCCTATGTTCCAGAACTTCATCCTGAAGCATAAGGCGAGGCCGGAGCTTATCAGGAGGAGAGGTATCATCCTGACGAGCAGCTCGGAGAACCCCACCTTCGTGGTGAAGGCTGAGATGAGAGCTGAGAACACATCAAGAGGATCTACTCCCTGAAGCATGTAGATCATGCTGGCCACGAGAACGGCCAGAAAGGAGAAGATCAGTCTCGTCAGAACTCCATTTCTCCTCTTACTTCGCTCCAATCTCATACTAAGCCCTCCTAGGAGGCCATCATCTTCCCTATTCTCTCAGGATCGTACTCCCTGGGGTTCAGCACACCCACGATCTCTCCGGAGCTCATCACTGCAAGCCTGTGGCTCAAGTTCATGAGCTCATCGAGGTCCTCCGACACGAAGAAGATCGCTGTCCCCTTTTTGCTCTGTTCCACTATCATCTCTCTTACCTGACTTGTTGCCGCTATATCCAGCCCTCTTGTGGGATTATGAGCTATCAGGAGCTTTGGTTCTGTGGATAACTCCCGAGCGCACACCATCCTCTGGACGTTTCCCCCAGAGAGGTTCCCTGCGGGAAGCAGGGGGGATTTAGGTTTGATGTCAAAGCTCTCCATGAGTCTCGAGGCCATCTCCACGATCCCCCTTCTGTCCAGAAGGAGAGAGCCCATTCTCCTGTAGAACTTGAGGGCGAGGTTTTCAGCGATGCTCATGTCCGGGACGATGCCCTCACCGACTCTGTCCTCCGGTATGTAGGCCACGCCCATATCATACAATCTCCTGGGCGTCATGTTCGTCACGTCCACGCCTTCCAAGTATATCTTCCCCTTACTCACCTTCCTCAGGCCGACTATGGACTCGACAAGCTCCTTCTGGCCATTTCCGGAGATCCCGGCCAGACCCAGTATCTCCCCCCTTCTCACCTCCAGGGAGACGTTCCTCAACCTTCCCGAGGAGAGGTTCTCCACCTTCAGGACGACCCCGTTGGAGGAGGGTGGATCCGGACGCACGACCCTTGGAAGATCTCTTCCTATCATCATGACAGCTAGCTCAGACGGGCTCACCTCGTCCACGAACCTTGTGTCCACGACCCTTCCCCTTCTCAAGACTGTAACTCTATCCGCCACCTGGAAGATCTCTTCCAAGCGATGGGTTATCAGCACCACGCCTTTGCCTCTCTCCTTCATCCTGAGCAGTGTGGAGAACAGGTTCCTCCTCTCATCAGGTGTGAGAACTGTGGTCGGCTCGTCCAGGATGAGGATCTCGGAGTCCCTGCAGAGGACCTTGAGCAGTTCGACCTTCTGCCTCTCCCCCATAGACAGATCAGCCACCACAGCGTTTGGATTCAGGTTCATGCCGTAGGCCCTGCTCACCTCAACAATCCTGGATGAGACCTCCCTTAAGGATCCCACAAGAGATTCCTCGAGAGCCAGAATTAGGTTCTCAGCAACCGTAAACCCCTCGACAAGCATGAAGTGTTGATGAACAATCCCGACGCCCAGATCCATCGCCTTCTTGGGGTTCAGCATCCCGACCTCTCTCCCTCTTATCAGTATCTTCCCCTCGTCAGGAGAGATCTCCCCAGCGAGGATTCTCATGAGTGTCGTTTTTCCAGCACCGTTTTCACCTAGAAGAGCGTGTATCTCCCCACTCATGAGATCGAAGTCCACATGATCATCTGCTGTTATGGATCCGAACCTCTTCACTATTCCCTCCATCCTCACGAGCTCCAAGGAGAACCCCCACAGAAAATGAAGGAGAGGTCAGCCTCCGGAGAGAGGAGGACCTATCACGTTTTCCACCCACCACTGCATGCTCCACAGTGCGTCATGTCCTAGCCTCTGCCCCGGCAGAACCCTGAGCTCACCTGTGTTGTCGTAGATCGGTCCTGTGAAGGGATCGAATGTCTCATCGTTCACGTACTTCCAGCCATGACCGGTCCATATAGCTCCCATCTGAGCAAGTCTGGCCATGACCAAGGTGTAGGCATTTGGATCCTTCAGCACAGTTCCGTTGGGCAGCTGTACGGTCTCGTTTACTCTGACCTTCTTAAGCTCCGGTATGAACCTCGGATTTATTGGCTGATCGGCTTTACAACCGAGTTCCACAGCGCCGGAGTTCATCTTGTCCCAGTAGTCCACATACTCCAGGTTAGTGGAGTTGTAGAACCCGCTGTAGACCTTGGAGAGTATGTCGTTATATATGACGTCCCAATGGGCTATCTGACCACTGACACACACATCGGGACCATATCTGTACATGGGACTATAATGACCGAAGACAAGAACGCGCTCTCCCTTCTGGTAGTGCTCCTCCGCCACCTGGACCACTGTCGGTGAGTCCTCAGTAAAGGCCAGCACGTCGCATCCCTGATCTATAAGGGACTCCGCTGCCTCCCTAGCCTTGTTAGGATCGAACCATGCTCCTATCTCCTTTACGTGAACCTCGCACTTGGGACAGGTCTCCTTGACCCCTATGGCAAAGGCGTTTATATGCCTCACCACCTCGGGAATCGTGTGGGCGGCCACGTACCCTATCCTCTTCGTCCTGGAGAGAGCGCCCGCCATCAGACCGTCTAGATAGTAGGCTTGATAGAGATCCAGGAAGTAGGTCCCCATGTTCCTGTATCTCTTGTAACCGGAGCAGTGAAAGAAGAGCACATCGGGGTGCTTCTTGGCCTCCTCCAGGGTGGGATCCATGAAGTCGAAGCTCGTGGTGAATATCACCTTGTACCCCTTGGATATCAGCTGCTCTATCACGCCAGCACAGTCAGAGGGATTGACCTTCTCCACCTCAGTCATTCCAAGCCATTTTCCGAATCTGATGGCCGCTTCCTGAGCTGCTAGATGATGAGCGTGGGACCACCCGTAGTCACCTATAGGCCCTATGTACACAAAGGCAGCCTCGAGCTTGCTTATCTGGCCTTGATTCGAGGAATTCTGGGTCTGGACGTTCTCCTTATTCGTTGGATTAATAAGTGCGGGCTTGCTTGCGAACAAAAAAACGATCAAAAGGGCGACTACCACCAACAGAACTGGGATGGCCAGTTTCATCCCTGAGTCCAGCTCTACCACCTAGGCCAGCTGCCTGATGAATATTAAATTTTTGAGTCCTAAGGAAATAAAATTAACATGATTATGTTAAGAAGGAGCTCCTCTACATATAAGGATCACTGAGAGGAGCGAGGGGTTGGAGATGAAATTGATGTTACAGAGAGATATCATGATCGTCATGAAGGCATGATCATTTTGTGAAGATCCTCACAGCTATCAGGTCGACCATTATAACACCTCCGTTGCGGGGTTGTATGGAGCGGAGATCACTCCACAGGTCGACCTGTGAGATACTCTATAAGTTGAGACTATATGGGCTGTCCGGTTCAGCGGCCATGAGTAGGTTTTTTACCCGGAGGCGTGAGCTTCATCGGTGAAGGATGATGGATCTCATCAGGGCCCTCTATCCGCTCCGAACATATCTGGTGATCTCCGGTGTTGAGAAGCCGAATGTCATGACAGCTGACTGGGTCGTGCCCCTGAGCTTTGAGCCTCCTCTGCTCGGCGTCTCGATCTCCAAGAAAAGGCACACATACTCCGTGATCAAAAGGGTTTGGGAGTTCGTCATCTCTGTCCCGAAAGTTGAGATGCTGGAGGACGTCTGGACCGCTGGCACCAAGAGCGGCAGGAATGTGAACAAATTCGAGGTGACCTCCCTGAGGACCAAGCCCTCGATGAAGGTCTCCGTTCCAAGCTTAGAGGGATGTGTGGCCAACATAGAGTGTGTGGTTGAGAGGGAAGTCGAGACGGGCGATCATGTGCTTTTCGTCGGCAGGATACTCCATGTGGATGCCTCCTCTGAAGCGTTCTCCGGAGAACTGCCCAGGAATGACTTCCCATTCCTGCTGCACCTGGGAAAGGATGTCTTCACCACGACCTCGGGTGAGATCCTAAGGGCGGGAGGATGACCCCTCCACGTACCCATATGAGTGTACTGAAAAATCTCGAAAAATTGTTAGATCAGCAAACTCGGGCCTTTAGTCTGTTAAAATGTCGATTGAGGGCCCAGCATTGAAGAACTTTCTCAACATATGGTGCTCTCTAACTCATTTAAATGAAAAACAGGAGTTTTTATTTCCTTCAAGACAATTTTTTCCCTAGAAAAATTTTTCTATAACCTCCTTGGGACATACGTTCGGAAAACCAGACAGGAGCGACACCTCCACCTCCTTTTTATGGATGTTCAGGGAGTTATCACATACTCAAACCTGATCTTTACGTCTGGAGATAGGAGAACTCTTATCGTTTCCTCAGCCAAGGAGATAGCTTTGCTTGGCAGTTTCCATCCTCTGTCCAGCTCCTTGTGGCTCACAAATATCTTTATCAAGAGGTAGTTCTGAGATCTGGGATAGGAGACCTCGACGTTTGACTCATTGATGTTGAAGATGCCGGCCACCGCCTCCTTGCAGAGGACCTCCAGATGCGGGTTCTCGTAGATGGATGCCACGGTAGCCTTGTTGAAGACCCCTACGGTGTACACAAAGGAGATCGTGAGCGCAAAGATCGCAAGCCCGTATCCGAGTAGGACCGCCTTGTTCTTCGCCTTGGTCAGGTAGACGATTCCAGCGAAGAGCATGGTCAATATAGCCGCGCTCCTCGGAAACATGTCAAGCCTCAGAAGATATCCTACTGTCCCCCAGATCAACACCAAGATCAGTAGCTCCACAGGCATTCGATTCTTCCTGCTCTTCCTGAGATGAACCCTGAGGAGAATACCTATCAGCGCCATCAACAGGATGAGGAGTATGTATTCGGAGAACGGAAGCTTTGTGATGGGATCATAGATTCTGCCGAACACCCCCAGCACTCCCGTGAACAAGGAGGACACGTTTGTGGATATTACGAAGGCCAATATGGAGGGGGACATCACTATCAGCAGAAGCTTGGTGAACTTCCAGATCTCCCTCTCAAGAATCCTCAGGTTGGGGCTCGTCTCCGGCAGGAGGCCCATTGTCGATCTGATCCATACAATGACCAGTTCCTTGAAGTTGGTCAGGAGCGCTACAGGATATTTCAGGAAGCCGTATTGTCCTGCGTCCTCAAGCCGGGATTCCAGAGCCGGGAGAAGGGATAGAGTGAGAACGTAGAACTTCGAGGATAGATAGCTCAGGGAGATTATTGCCACGACGTTTATGGTAAGCAGCGCTAGGGCACCCAGGGTTATGTCCACTCTGGCCATGGCTATGCCAATCCCGACCGTTGCAGCTGGAGGGACAAGGGCTATCGCTATGGCCACACCAGTAAGGGCGCCGTACTCCCTCCTCACGAAGACTATCGATCCAGCTAACCCTGCTGTCGCCGCGACGGCGACATCGCTCAGGTTGGGCATTGCCCTCTTCATGATCTCCGTCGTGGCCGCGAGGGGAAGGACCTCAGACGACACCGATGAGGATATGTAGGCCACGATCACGGATATGAGCGCGAGGGCAAGTCCTCTTTCCAAGCTCCTAACGAGAACCTCCTTAGCCCTTTGTCCGAGGTTCTCATGATCTAGGTTCAGGAAGGAGAGGGAGACCCCTGAAGAGATCATCACCGTGAGCAGGGGGGCCATCAGCATGGATCCTATGATCGTCACCACGCTGTTTGTGAGCAGACCTGTGGTGGCCAGAACCGTGGACACCACCATGAGCAGGTACCCGGCTACGCTTATCTCAGCATCCCTCTCAGCTGCGTAAAGCATGTTTTTCGCTTTGTTTATGGCTATCATCTTCACCTTCTCCTTTACATCGTCCCTGGCCATGCTCACCACATTCTGGAGTATCACATCGAAGTCGGAGATTATTATAGGAAGCATGGCCAGGACCATCAGGAGTACCAGGACGGACATCCTCGACACACGAGACCAAAATTCTACTGATATGGATGGATTGAAGTTGAGCGACTTTTCTATCTGTACCAAGACCCTTTGAAGGAAGGATCTAGAGTAAAAGCCCTCTAACTCACTTTTCACGCTTGAAACCCTTTTGAGGAGGGATTGGTAGTTCTCGACATCCTTAACCTCAAATTTTGATTTCAAGCTCAGCCCTCTGGCCTCAACCATAATCCTTCCTATTGTGAGATTGATCCTGCTCCAGTTCTCCGTCCTTATCTCCGAGACCTCTGAGAAAAGCACCTTGACCTCCGATATCTGCTCCCAGAGCCTGGCCAGATTCCTTCTTGAAGGCGCTACCCACAGGTCTCCGAGGAGATTGAAGCCCTTTGAGGACAGCTTCACCGTATATCTGCCAGGAGCGATATCTCCAGGTATTCTCAGAGATACCGCGGCCTCTCCATTGACTGATCGAAGCAAGATCTCTTTGGATAGAACCAACTTGCCTGAGCTTGCTATCAGATAGAAAGACGCCCGTTTCTGGCCGACCAATCCATATACATGGAGGGTGATATTTCTCCCTGGCTCGATAACGCTTGGAGTGACGTTAAGCCCAGGGCTCTGCGCTCTGACATCAGTTGGACTGATGAGCAGGAGGATCAGAAGGATCAACACCATCAGTGAGAGGGCTGAGCTCTTCATCCAGTACCCGTTCCTTTTCGCTAGGATATAAAGGTTCAGGGAGTGAACTACCGTTCTGATTCACCACTACTTTCGTAATACATGTTTCTTTTGTAGTGAAGAACCTTCCTGTCTCCGCTCATCGACAGGCGTTCAGGGAAACGGAAGCTCCCCACTGCATCTTTTTGTACCCGAGAACAGCGGGTGAGCGTGAGATCGCCACCTTCGGCCGATGGGGCTCCCATCCAGGTCATTCCCCGCAGGGCTTGACAGCCGTCCATGGCCACATAACCCTGACCCGAGGACGAGGTGGGCTCCCTAAGGAGGTTCCATCGAGGTCCTGCTGCAGCACAACACGCTATTTGAGCGGAATGAGGCGGCGGGGACAA
>JAOZGP010000001.1 GCA_027491735.1 Thermoproteota archaeon
TTGGGCTTGACAGCCGTCCATGGCCACATAACCCTGACCCGAGGACGAGGTGGGCTCCCTAAGGAGGTTCCATCGAGGTCCTGCTGCAGCACAACACGCTATTTGAGCGGAATGAGGCGGCGGGACAGATGAAAAGAAGTTCTGATGTGATAGGCATAGATCCGATCGATGTATCCCATACCTCTCGTTAAGGCGTGGAATGGGCGAGTTGTAAATCCCAACCTCAGGTGAGGTCCATGAGGTTGAGTGAGGCACCGTTTGAAGCGCGATAGTTCACTCCCACCCATCAACCCCATCAACAAAAGGGTTAACGGAACCTCATCTAACAGGTCGAGGAGGAGCTTCTTCCTTTCCGGAGGTAAAAGTTCATCTGTTCCTAGAAGTCACTGCTCTCCTCTTACCTCTTCCAGTCTTTCGGGCAGCTATATGACCGACTTTCCTCCCAGGTGGTGCTCCTCTGGTGACCGTAGTAGGCCTTCCAGGTCGCTTGTGGGAACCACCGCCGTGTGGATGTGAACAGGGATTCATTGCCACCCCCCTGACCAGAGGCCATCTTTTAGGATGAACTCTCTCTCTGTGATACTTAGTTCCTGCCTTGAGGAAGGGCTTTTCCGGTCTTCCCCCACCAGCAACTATGCCTATCGTGGCTCTACAACTGCCGGGCAATATCCTCTCCTTGCGAGAGGGAAGTCTTAGAACAACCTTATCTCCCTCGTGAGCGAAGACCACTGCATAGGTACCGCTCCTTCTGGCTATCTTTCCACCATCTCCCCTCCTGATCTCCACGTTGCATACGAGGGTTCCATCCGGTATCCTGCTCAAGGGAAGTATGTTTCCTGTTCTTATCGATGCCATCTCTCCTATTTCCACTGTCTGACCTACATGAACACCTTCTGGTGGTAGATAGACCATCTCAGTCCCATCTTCAAGTTCAAGAAGAGCCAACGGAGTCCACCTGCCTGGTTCGTGTAGGAACTCCCGAATAACACCTCTCAAGACTCCATCTGAGGAAGGAGGATACCTCACCTGAGCTATCTTCAGGTGATCTCTGGATCTGAACTGTATTCCACCGCGCCCCTTCCTCTGCACAAGTATGCGCTTACCCATTCAGTTCACCTCCGTTATGTTATGATTCCCAGCTTAGAAGCTATGTCGCTCGCTTTAAATGTTGGAGCTAGTTTCACTATGGCCCTCTTCCTGCCCTTAGGAGTTATATAGGTCCAGACCTTGACCACCTTCACCTCGAGCATCTCCTCCACGAATTGTTTTATGAGGGTTTTGTTTGCAGTTCTTCTAACCTCAAAGATGAGTTTGTTCTCCCTTTCCGCCAGTTGTGCAGCTTTTTCACTTGAGATCACCTTTAAGATTATATCATAAGGATCTAACATTCTGTATTCACCCTAATACAGCTTAAGCACATCAGAAAGCTCCTCCAAGGCCCTCTTGGTCCACACAGTCAACCTTCCTGGAATTCCCCCGGGGGCTAGTTTGCTTATCGAGGGGTAGTGTATGGAGCACGCGTCAACTCCTGGTATGTTCCTGACAGCTGACATGGCTGGACAGCTCCTCTCAGCGAAGATGAAAAGAGGGCCTCTTGCCATCTTCCTAACCCTCCCCCTCATTTTTCCCCTTCCAGCTCTTATCTTCTTAAATCTTCTCTTAGTCCTGAGGAGCTCGTCCTTGAGACCGAGTCCAGTCAAGAAATCGTATATCTCCTTGGTCTTTCGGACCTGCGAGAGGTCATCAACCACAACTATAGGAACTGATTTGAGCCCGTTGAGGCGATGCCTTCGGGCGACCAACTTTATGTCCGCCGATGCAGCTATCGCCGAGGCTACCCCCAGGGATCTCTCCTTCTTATTGACCCTCTCCAATATCACTTTATTGGAGCGGGGGGCTTTCACTCTAACTCCCTTCACAGCCTGATTTACTCTAGCTCCCCTAGCCGCCGCTGAGTATCCACGTCCTTTGATTCTTGGAACTCTGGCAACACCATGACCAGCACCCCAGGATTCCGCCGAGGTCCTGAGACCAGCCAGCGGATTCCTTCCCTGTGGGTGTATCCTCGAGGTCAGACTGTATAAATACACTCTCCTTATCACATCCGGTCTGATCTCGAGCTCAAATACTTTAGGAAGCTCTACTTCCTCAACTACAGATCCATCAAGGTTATAGACAGGCCTGATCAACACCACTTTCCCTTCACCCCACCCTGCCGATAGTGCTTATGTACGATATCTTCGGTGCTCCCAGCTCATATCTGGGAGGTCTTAGAGCATGCCTCATCATCACGAACCTCCTCGGGGGGCCCATCACCGAACCCGATATCAAGAGATAATCGCACCTGACGAGGCCATAATTCATAAACCCGCCCTTTGGGTTTATGTCATCTATGAGCTTCTCCGGCGATCCGTCCTCCTTCACCTCGGCCATGCCCATTTTGAGGATCCTCTTGTTGTACTCCGTTCTTCTGTGGAACCCAGTCTGACCTGGTCTGGGTACCCTCCAAGTTATGTAGGGGGGATGCCTTGATCCTAGGCTACCGACCTTCCATCTTCCCTTTCCAGCTTTATGCGGAAGAAGTTCCACTCCAAACCTCCTGACGACGCCTTCAAAACCTTTTCCTTTAGTTACGCCTGCTATATCTATGAACTGTCCCTCCTTGAACACATCAGAAACCCTGACAAGTGCATCTACATTCTCTTCGATGAAATTAAGCTTCTCCTCCAGAGCGCCGCCCACCACAGGGATCTCAATGAGCTCGGGCGTCTTCTTGCTGAGGCCTCCGGCCATGTATGGGTGTGTATGTACTAGGACCCTGAACTCCGATACTTTGTCCAGCGATTTTCTGGCGGCAGATAGGGCTCCATCCAGATTGTCCACACCGCCTCCCACTGGGAACAGTCTGGAGAGGAGGCTATCCTTCCCGACTCTCATCCCAGTGCTCAGAGGGACCATCCCCTTGGGCACAGATCTGTAAGCCCTGAAGCCAACTATTCTAATGGGAGGGGTCTCTACCACCGTGGAAGCCAGGGTTATCTCCTGCCCTGTCGTTAACCTTCCGGGTCTGTTGTCCACAAGCACAACATGGAGCATGCCCACCTTGTAGCCAGGAAAAGCGATGAGGGTGGGTTTTTCTAAATCCAGCCTTGGGTAGGATCTGAACACTGTTCTCAAGGTTTTAGCTCTCTTCCTAGGCCTAAATTGTAGGGAACCATGTCGTCTTGGCATATGAGTTCACCTGAGCCTGATTTCCACTTCCCAATGTCTTCGGCCCAACAGGGCATTTGGGCTTAGTGTTTTTTAAAGGTTTCCGAGGATCAGCACACGATCAGGAAGGCCTCAGAGCAGGTCGGTGAGCTCATGAACTCACAATCGTCGCCTGTCATCATTGGCCCAAGGGAAATTCTATGGAAGAACTATTTGTCCTTTATCAGCGCAGACTGGAAGACAACCATGCTAAATTAAAGCACGGAAGCAAACACATCAGCTATCCTGAGCTGTTCTGGCATCTTGGATTCAACGCTGAAGTTCTCTATCAAGCGCGCTACCTCAGCTTCATCTAAACCGACGAATGAGCAGTAGAGGGGCCCGTGCTTTGTGTTGAACTTGAGGAATTCTTGTTGAGAAAGGAAGTCCCCAATCTTGTCCCTACGACCCATCCTGCTCATGGCCATCATCACGCGATCCCTATCAGGAGGGGTTTCTAAGAACGAGATAACCGGAATACCGACACTATCGTGAATCCTGTCTATTCTGACAGTGTTGAACCCGCCGAATGTTGTGCCGTGGAGAAAGAGAAGTCTCACTTCCCCCTTGAGAGAGAGGACCATGTTCACTATCTTGTCCTCGGCATCATCCCCGTCGACCTCTATCCTGGCTTTGAGGACCTTCTCTAAGACGAGACCTCTGAACAGAGCTCCTATCAAGAAGGTGTACTCATCTATTCCCTTCACAAAGGGAGAGTCATCCACAGCCAGAACTCTCGCCTGGAGCTTCACGGGACCAAGGTCATCCGGATAAGTTAATAGAGTTACCGTCCTACGTCGCGATTGGTGCGAGAGGGAATGAGGATGATCGAGAAGTTCCTGTGGAGCGAGTCAAGACGAAGACCTCTCCTAGCAATCCTAGTTGATCCTTTCTCCACGGATAAACGAGCAGCCAGCAAAATCGCTCGCGAGTCTGAGGAGGGAGGCGCCGATCTCATCCTGGTGGGAGGATCCATAGGTGCTGGAGTGCTGCTGGACGAGGTTATATCATCGATAAAGGAGGCCTCCTCTCTCCCAGTTATATTGTTCCCGGGGAATGTGGATGGGATCTCTCCAAAGGCGGATGCCATACTGTTCATGTCTCTGCTCAACTCCTCAAATCCGTACTGGATAATTCAGGCCCAGGCCTTGGCGGCACCTGTCATAAGGCGCATGAACCTCGAGCCCATACCGACCGCTTACCTGATATTTGAGCCTGGAGAGAGGAGCGCTGCTGGATGGGTGGGGTGGGCAAATCCGATACCCAGGGATAAGTCCGAGATAGCCCTTGCATATTCTATGGCTGCTGAGATGCTTGGAATTAGATGGGTTTACCTGGAGGCTGGGAGTGGAGCCTCGAAGCCTATTCCTGTTGAAGTTGTCAAGGCGATATCAGAGGAAACGTCCCTAGGTGTCATAGTCGGGGGAGGGATAAGATCGGGTCGTGAGGCCAGGAGAAGAGGGGAAGCTGGGGCGAGGGTGATAGTCGTGGGAACGTATATAGAGAGAGGTGGAAGGACCGGAGATAGGGTCCGGGAAATGTCCTCCTCTCTCAAGGAGATCAGCTTTGAAGGGTGAGTTTAAATAAGAATGCCCCCTCTAGCTAAGGGAGCCCCGTGGTGTAGTGGTCAAGCACACCAGGCTCTGGACCTGGAGACCCCGGTTCGAATCCGGGCGGGGCTACTCCTCTCAGCTACTAACTGAGAGGGTCCTCCAATTGAATGTCTCGTTTGTGGCTGACGAGATGCTCGGAAAGCTAGCTAAATGGCTTCGAATTATTGGGATATGTGTTTTCACAAATGAAACAGAGGATAACTTCGATGATGAGGCTCTCAAGCTCGCAAAGAAGACAGGGGCTGTTCTGCTCACCAGAGATGAGAGCCTCTATAGAAGAGCAGTTAAGAGAGGATTTAAGGCCGAGTTTGTCCCAGAAGACCTCGATGAAGCCCTAATCTACCTCTCCAGAAAATACGGAATTGATCTGAGAGTTGATCTGAGCAGAACAAGATGTCCCCTTTGTAACGCTCCGTTGCGTATGGTGAATGCCCGTGAGGTCAACCCTCAAGACATCCCCGAGCAGGTCCTCAGGTCTCATGAATTCGTGTTGGTTTGTGATCGATGTGGAAAGTTTTACTGGATAGGACGCCACTACAGATCGATGTTGACCAGATTGAAGAGATTGAGAGAGCTCGTGAACAGCTCAGTTGATCCTTGACACATGCCTGCTTCCGGCGATGTAAAATCTCCATGGTTTGAGAGCATATTCTTCAGCGTAGTCGACGCCTATTCTCCTGGTGCTCACTATCTTATCGGGAGTTCTGCCGAGATCCACTATGTACAGCCTATCTCCAGTTAGATCCTCTCCGTTTAATCTTACAGATATACCCATTGCCTTTGTCAGCTTGCCCGGGCCATTGCATAGTCTGCACACGGACTTGTCATCCAGCTTGACTCTCCTCCTACGGGCCATCAGTTCAACACCCTCAAGAGGCTCAATGGCCCTTATGAGAACTGCCATAGGAACCCCCCGAGGGCCAGCGACCACATTGAGAAGGTGGTGCACTCCGTAATTCAGGTAAATGTAAGCATGACCCCCCTCCAGGTACATGACCTCGTTTCTCTTGGTCCTTCTGCCACCGTACGCATGAGATGCTTTGTCTTGAGTCCCCATATAGGCCTCAGTCTCAACTATGATGCCTGAGGTAACTCCTTCCGGTGAGCGATATATTAAAACCTTTCCCAGTAGACTTCTGGCTAGGGTAACAGCGTCAACTAAGTAGAATTCTCTGGAGAGCTTTTCTCCTGGGACCACAGAGGCACCTGTCCCAGATAGGAAGACGCCGGGGGTGGGATTTGAACCCACGCGGCCACATGGCCATCGGATCTCGAGTCCGACCCCCTACCTCGCCGAGCCCAGTACCCTCTGGCTAGGGCACCCCGGCGCAGAGAGTTCAAGAGGAGGATGGGTTGGGGGTTTATTTAAAATTGGCTCCAGAAAGCTTTGAGGGGAACATGTCGGTCTTCGGAACAGCGGGAGTCAGAGGGTTGTTTGGGAGGGATGTTGATCCCAGGTTCTCTATGATACTCTCTTACCTCTTTTCAAAGATGTCAGAGGCTCTTTGGTCATCAAAGACTGTTTCACTAGGGTGGGATTGCCGAGTAACAAGTTATGTTTTAGCCGAAGCTTCAGCGTCGGGAGCAGTGGAGAGGACTGATGTGATAATCCTCGGAATGGTTCCGTACCCCGTCCTAGCTAAGTATTGTGAGAGGGGAGGGTGTCCGGGGATATACATAACAGCCTCACATAACCCTCCCGAATACAATGGGATGAAGTTCTTCAGGCCAGATGGGATGGAGCTTACATCTGAGGAGCAGGATCACTTAGAGGAAATGTTGAACAAGTTCTCAGATATGCAAGATGGATCTGCTCATGACCTCAGGTACGACGAGTTCACTCGACCTTACCTGGAGATGTTGAGAGAGGAGATGATTGAGATGGATCGTCTGAAAGTTGTTTGTGATCCTGCTAATGGAGCAGCATCCTACATAGGCCCTTTAGCCCTCTGTCAGCTTGGATGTGAGGTTTTATCAATAAACTCCCATGTGGACGGTTTTTTCCCAGGAAGAAGCCCAGAACCTACTGAGGACAACCTCACCAGTCTCTCCAAAACCGTGGTGCGGATGAGGGCAGATCTCGGCATGGCTTGGGATGGGGATGGAGACAGGTTCGCTGTCATGGACGAACGCGGAACTTTTATACCGCAGTACAAGGTTTCAGCTGCAATAGCACTTCTCCTTAAGGCTAGGCTGGTGATAACCTCTGTGGATATGAGCAACGCTCTTGATGATGTCGTCGACGGTGAGGTGGTGAGATGGAGGCTTGGAGATCTACACACGGTCTATCTCAAATTGGGTAGACAGGCCGATCTAGTGACCGAACCGTGGAAGATCATGGATCCCAGATGGGGGCCATTCTTCGATGGGATAAGGGGGTCTCTCCTGTTCCTGAAAGCGATTGACGAGTGGGGATCTCTGAGGGATCTCATGTCGAGTATACCAGATTATAAACAGCTCAGAATGAGCTTCTATTGCGATAAGGATAAGCAGGATCGGCTCCATGATAGGATTGTCGATATCCTCAGAGAGGAGCTTGGCAAACCCGATGATGAGAGCTTTTTGGATGGGGTTAAGCTGTTTTATGGATCTTCATGGGTGCTCGTGAGGAAGAGCGGAACAGAACCCAAGATCAGGATCTACGCTGAGTCTAAATCCGACGAGTGGATCTATCGAGTTAGAAAGATGGCGTACAGGTTCGCAGATTTAGCGACCCATCGATTCTGGTGATGTGAAGCTGACCTCAAGAGGGTTTTATTAGTTCGTGTAGGAGGTAGGGTGGGGATCGCCATACGGAGCGAGAGGAGGGTGCTGAAGATCCTGCTCGACGCTGGTCTCAATGTAACTCCTAGCGCACTTAACGAGTTGAAAAAAAGAAATCTTGACGAGATACGGGAGATTATATCAAGAATATCTTCTCAACGCCAGGAAGTCGCCGTGATAACGTTAGATCTCCTGGCTTCGGAGATCCACCGGAAGGAATCATTCGATAAGCCCAGAGAGGTGCGATGTGAGGTCGTCTTCGAGGCACAGGCTGAGAAGGTTGATGGTAGGCCAGAGGATTTCCTGAGATACATGAGGAGCAGGTTCGACAAGCTGACGTCCATACTGCAGAGGAAAATTGGCCATGAGACTCCGAAGATAATATCTGTGAGGAGAATGAAGCCAAGGGAGACCGTGGATATCATAGGAATGGTCAGGGAGAAAAGGAGCACGAGAGGTGGAAGCTATGTCCTGATCCTGGAAGATGTATCTGGAACTGTGCCGTGTTTCGTTGATGTTAAGAACAGACGGTTGGTCTCTAAGCTGGATAGGGTTGTTATGGACTCCGTCATATGGGTTCGCGGAAGTGTGACGAATAACGGAGGAATTGGCGTCAAGAACATCGTTCTGCCTGATGTTAATGGAAGGGAGCGGAGAGGCGTGGATGCCAGAATTGTGTTCATAAGCGATATACACGTGGGAAGCAAGTACTTTCTGGAGGACTCGTTTCTTTCCTTCGTCGAATGGCTGAACGGTGAGAGTAACGCCAGGTATCTGGTGCTCTGTGGGGATCTAGTAGATGGGGTTGGGATCTACCCAGATCAGGAGGAGGAGCTAGAATTGAGGAGTCTCAGAGAGCAGTTTGAGAGGGCATCTGAGCTCCTATCTAAGATTTCGAGGGACGTAGAGATTATATACATACCCGGGAATCATGAGCCAGTGCGTCAAGCTGAACCACAACCGCCCATCGGTGAGGACTTCTTGAGAGTCCTCAGAAAGAGTGGGAGAAGCATAAGGACTTCGACGAATCCCTGCATGATAAGCGTCGATGGGATCAAGATACTTTTATATCATGGAAGAAGCCTGAACAGCATATTTAAGTACGTTCCAGGTCTCCAGCCAGTGACTCCGGAGACTATGGTTGAAGCGATGAGAACCCTTCTTCAGCTGAGACACCTTGCCCCCGTTTACGGGGAGATGCCCATAGCTCCAGAGAGGGAGGACAAACTGGTGATAGAGGATGTCCCAGATGTCGTATGTATGGGTCATGTTCACGTCTACGGCATAGGGGAGCACCACGGAATCAAGGTAATCAATCCGGGAACCTTTCAGGATGAAACCCCCTACATAGAGAGAATGGGTATAAGGGTCACTCCAGGAACAGCTGTTTTGATGGATCTCTCTGATATGAGTGCAGAGTTGAAGAGATTTTCCTGAACACCCCCAAAGGATGAGGGCTGGATTACGTGACCCTCTTCCAGCCAGGCCTGCGGACATGTGTAGATCTCCCGGACTTGACCACCAGAGCCCCGCCATGAGCATGTGGCCCATGGCTCGCTTCAATACACAGATCCGTCAGTGCCTGCGCCGTC
>JAOZGP010000002.1 GCA_027491735.1 Thermoproteota archaeon
TTGGGCTTGACAGCCGTCCATGGCCACATAACCCTGACCCGAGGACGAGGTGGGCTCCCTAAGGAGGTTCCATCGAGGTCCTGCTGCAGCACAACACGCTATTTGAGCGGAATGAGGCGGCGGGACAAAAGCGGTTGATCTCATCTCTCAACTATCTCGAACGTGTAGGTCTCGCATCCACTGAGGTAGCTGGTCCACATTCCTCTCTTCAGCTTCTCCACGGCGTCCTCAACATCGACTGTCTTCATGCTCGACACATGAGTTATGCCGGTCCCGTGGAGCAGGTCTGGATGGACTTGAGCTGTGGGTCCCATGGCTATCACTATCTCAGCGCTCTTGGCGTAGCTCCTCACAACTTCCGCGACGCCGCTCATGAGGGAGTACCCGTCCATCATCACGATATCCGCTGTGTTGAGGTGCTCAGGCAGCAGACCTAATGGAAGATCGTTCTCGGATCTAGTTCCATCTCTGAACACGATAAAGTCACATCCCCGCATCTTCGGAAGGGGTAGGTCTTCTCCGCTCACCACCACAAGCCGAACACCCGGCCTCAGATGATCGTGAAGGGCGTAGAAGGGATCTGTGAGGTTATCCTCTCTATTTAGGTTTATATGGTGCTGGGAGACCGCGTTCACAGCAGCGAAGCCCACTGCCCTCTCGAGCATGTTGTTGCTGGTCAGGAGGGAGATGGCATCCTTGAGATCCCTCACAGACCTCGGAGGTTTGATCCTTGGTCTGTCCACTAGATATCTCATCGGTGTGGGAGCTACTCCCAGGCTTCTCCCATTCCCTCCATCGACGACGACAAAGGTGTATGGTATTCCAATGAAGATATCCCTTAAGGAGAGTCCATTTGACAGAGGAACCGATCTCCTGAGGATATCTCTTAGGATCATATTAACGAACCTAATTAGTTAGAAAAGCTAACTTCTATTAAACGGTTTCCTGACGTGACGCGAGCACTTGAACTATGGCCCGAGCGATCCTTCTCAGAGGTATTTTCCCTCATGAGGATCTGGCGAGAAAAAGATGGGTGATAATTACTGCCTAGCTCACACGTGAGATTTTCTTTCAGTCCCCCCGGGATCTCGAAAAGGACCCCAAGACTCAGGTAACAAACGGTGATGCAGGTCTCCCATCTGATATAGCACTTTTTAGAGCTACTAATTCTGGTGAGGGCGCAGTATCATGGTGACGCTGGAGACTGTTAGGAAGTACGTTGAGAGCAAGAGAGGCGTGCTTAGCAAGGAGCACCCTCGCTCTGAGCGTAAACGGCCACTATATTAGAAGCTAGCCATACCAACGAAACCATAGACACTATCAACTTACTTCTTAGGATTCTTAACAGCTCCTTCATGCCGTATCCTGAGGGATAAGAGTTCATTAACTATCTTACCCTTAGACATCGATCTGTAACCTATACTTTGCTGGTCTTGCCTTTGGGCTATTGATCCTCTCTACGAAGCCTGCACGTTCCATAGCTTTCAAGACCTACCAGTCCAAACACTATTAGCTCCAAAGAGCTCAGCAAGATCCATCGGGCTAATCTCTATGAAGCCCGTTTCCCTAAGCTTCCTAGCTAAAGCCTCAATGTCCAAACTAACCTTCATAACAGCCTTCAACACAACCACCGAATAGTAGATGGGCAGGAGGTAGTTCCTAGGGGACCTGCCTTGAAGCCCCTGTAGACCTTCTCGAGGTGAGGGTCTCTCGAACCGCTCCACCACGGGTTCTGGTCCTCTATTAGATCCCACACTGAGAACTATAAGTTCTCAGGGTTTATAAATATGTGAGAGTCTTATGGTTCTCATTAGTCGTCGCGCCTCAGGCGATTACTAACTCTCGGGCTCTAAGTTGATGAGAGCTGTGAAGCATTTTTCCATGCCCGATTCTTCACGCATGAGCAAACTGTCGAGGGGCGATCGACCATATGGCTGACGATAGTTCATCTCTCCGTCTCCTTCAAAAGCTCCTTCAACTTCCCCTCCCTATCTAACAAGTAGCCCAGCCTCATGATGTCCTCCAGCACGTCAGTCTCCTCAACTCCCCATTTCTTATCTTCTGGTCCAATCTCTTCATGCTCGCGCGGTCCCTCCATCCACCAGGTGACCTCCTCCTCGCCTAAAGGCGGAGACCTCCACCGTAAACACAGCAGGCATGGAACCCATTTATTTAAATTATAAATCTTCTTTATAGTACAGGTATTCTAAAATAGATAATTGATGCTTTTATATATCGAACAAAGAGTGTCCGGCATAGCTAGAATATACTTCATCTCCTTGATCCTTGATCTCTCCCAGAAGACCGCTGTGGAATCGAGTTCCTAATTATTGGGAACCTTTTTTAGATTTCGGTCGAATCTCCAGCTGGTGATTCCTTGAAGGTGAGGTGTCCTCATTGCGGCTTCGTGTTCGACGTCAGCTATTCGAGGATCATGTACTGCAAGACCTGCCCCTTCGGAGCCTTCGGAGATTGCGAGAAGATAAAATGCCCCAGATGCCAGGAGGAGTTCACGCTCTATGAGAGCGAGATCTGATGAGGCTTGCTGCAAGCAAGGCGCAGGCAGATATCACAAAAAAACCACAGTCCAGCTGGTCGGTCCGAACTCAGGTCCTCCAGGGGGAGTTCTGTTGGGAAACCTGCCAGCAAGAGGATCAAATGAGCACAAAGCTTTGACCTTTGGGTAGGGCGTCTCCTGAAAGCTAACCCACCTCCCCTCATGGAAGACTATCCTAGAGTTGTAGCCGGCCATTCCTAGGCCTGCTTTGGAGCATATCTGTTTTATGTCCTCTTCCGCGAGGCCCTTAACGATACCAGCCCCCATAAGCCATCTGATCTCTAAGAAAAGCAGTCTTCTAGCTGTCCGATTATCCAACTCGACCACGGGCCTTGGCTCATACTTGCCAACCGTTCTAGGCTGGAGCCTCACCACGAGGTATGGTCCTATCCTCTCCGATCCATTGAATATCTTGTCCTCGTACAGGACAACGGCCACATCCTTGTTTCCGTGGGAAACATAGGCAAGAGCCTCTCCAAATCCACTTGGAGAGATCTTGAGCTTCAGGACCTCTGAGGATTTCTCCAACAAGGACAGATCAAAGGTCACATCGGGCTTGTTGAGCATGACCTCCACGCTGTATCTGTCCGTCGGATTGAAGCATGCCAAGACCGAGAGAAAAGGGAGCAGGAGCAAGATCAGAGAACAGAGAAGGAGAAGGAGTGATCTCAAGGATACACCTCACAGCTTTCTGGTGACAGAGAACTTCAGGTCATCCAACCCTATCCTGAGCGTGATGTACTCCCCGACTCCGGAGACCGCAGCCACTGCTATGGCCGCTCTCGGTCTCAAAGAGAATCTGACCCCGAGCTTGGAGGCGACATACCTTTTCAGGAGGACTATGAGCTCCTTAGCCCTCCACTCGTCATCCACCTCAACGTCGATGACCTTACCGACAAGCTTGCCGTCCGCTGTGACGACCTCCTTGTCGAGGATTGCGCTCAACCTCAAGGAATCACCCAAACCTTTCGGGAGCCGTAAACCTTAAAGATCTTCCGCGGGGTTAGATTTCCTCCTGGAAAATCCCCTCTCAAAGTCTCCTCTCTTAGCTCTCTTTAGAACCTCCTCCAGGGAAGAGAGGTAGTCGATGAGAGCTATGTACCCTTTCTCCGTGAGCTCAATTATCTTGACATATCTGAGTCTGAGAACGTCCCTTCTCTGCTTCACGAATCCCTCCTCCTCAAGTCTGCTTAGATGGCTTCCCAGGTTCCCCGGAGTGAGTTTGAGAGTTCTTTGGAGCTCAGAAAAGGTCATCTTCCCCTTAAGAAGAAGAGTCATTAGTATGAGGAGTCTCGTCGGGTGAAACTCCGATCTCCTGAGGAGATCAGCTATCCTCTCCCAGTCCATCTCCAGCCTCAACCCTCGAGGCCTTGACTTGAAGCGAGATCCAGGCCGCCAGATACGGGACGTATATGAAGATGATTGCTGTAAGGAGACCCTCCTCCGGGAATAGGACAGCGAACACGCCGCCTAGGGAGACCAGAATTCCCACGAGGAGGGGTTCCTTGAGCTCTATTCCATGTCCCATCCTTGCGAGCAAGTAGAACAGTATGTTCATGATGGCCACGCACTCGTATATGCTTGCCATGAACACGCTGATTAAGATCGCTCCCTGGGCCATGGGGAGGGATATTACGACGGCGATCATGAGGAGGAAAGCAACTCCCATCAGTTTGTGAATTCTTCTCCCTCTCTTCACAGCCAGAGTTTCCGGTCTCTCGATGTACGCATAGATCTTCATTGAGCTCTCCCAGATCTTCATGATCACGGCGAAGATTAGGGATATGCTCAGCCATATAACTGCATAGAGAACACTGCTCAGGTTGAGAAGGTAGACCAGGATGGAAAGCCCTACGCCTACAGGAAAGGCTATAACCCAAAAGAGATAGCTGTACGAGGCTCTTCTGAGAACCTTAGCCTTCAAATACCTCCTCATGATGTGAGTCATCCTGAGGAGGTCTTCCACCTCTTCCCTCGACATCCACAAATGATGAAGTTCTTAGAAGATTAAGTCATTTTGGTTCTCTGCCGGACAGAAATAATGCTTCATTTTTAAGCATGCAGCATCCTGGCATAACGGTGGTCACGTGCTGGAGGTGGTGAAGGTCTCCAAGAACTACGCTGACCGGAGGGTGCTAAACTCGATCACGTTCTCCGTCAAGAAGAGAGAAGTGTTTGGCCTTTTAGGACCTAACGGAGCTGGGAAGACCACACTCATGGAGATAATAGCTGGAATCAGGAAGTGCGATGAGGGGTTTGTGAGGATAAAGGGCTATGAGCCCACAAGTCTAGAGGCTAGGAGATTGATGGCCTTCAATCCACAGGAGACGCTGCTCTACGACAAACTTTCCTCCCTGGAAAACCTGGAGTTCGTCGCCTCGCTGTACGGGCTTAGCAAAAGTGAGTTCAAGAGAAAGATGGGGGAGCTGGCCTCCAAGCTGGACATAGAGCATCTCCTCAAGAGGAGGGTAAAGAGGATGAGCGATGGTGAGAGGAGGAGGATAAGCCTGGCTGCCAGCTTGCTACATGACCCAGAAATCCTCTTGTTGGATGAACCCACTGTGGGGCTGGATCCAGACGCCAGGAGGGACTTCTGGGATCTGATAACCTCCATGAGAGAGGAGGGCAGGACCGTGCTGATCAGCACTCACTACATGGAGGAGGCAGATGAGCTCTGCGATAGAGTGGCTGTGATGGACCATGGCAGGATTGTGGCGCTGGGGACTCCTGAGGAACTCAAGAAGAGATATGGTGGCGGGGGAAGAGTCATAGTTCAACTCAGAAAGAGAGATCTTGCTAGAGCAAAGGAGACGCTGAAAGACCTATCACCTAGAGCTCATCCAAGGGGTTTGGAGATGGAAAGCAAGAGTCCCGAGAGCTTGACTGTGGAGATCTTAAACAGGCTCGAGAAGTCCGGGTTGGAGCCGCTGAGCGTGACAATAAGACCTCCAACTCTTGAGGACGTCTTCCTGAACCTCACCGGGAGGAGGTTGGAATGAACGCCCTGCTTCATGTGGCAAAGAAGGATGTTCTGATCTTCCTGAGATCAAAGTCAGCTCTGTTCTGGACCATAGGCTTTCCAGCTTTCATAGCTCTCTTCTTCTCGGCGATCTTCGGAGGGCAGGGAGTCACCATAACTGTTGGGGTTATCAACAACGACGTTGGAGATATGAGCACTTACGTAGTTAGAGCACTGAACCTGACGAACGTGCTCAGACCTGAGAACTACACCTCTCTCAGCGAGGCCTTGAGCGATCTGAGGTCTCACAAGATAGCGGCAGTGATCCTGATACCAGAAAACTTCACGAAGTGCACCAAATATGGAGAGATAGCCCATATAAAGGTTCTCATGAGAGGGGGAGACTTTCAAGTCGAAAGCATGATTAGAGGAGTGCTCTCCGAGGTGATTGACGAGTTCGCCAGTAGGTACAGAGCCGCAACATTGGCGCATATGCCTCCGATGATGAGATTCGAGAACTTCACCGTCACGAGGGAGCAGGTTGCCAAGTACATGGAGCTCGCAGCCGAACCGATAAACGTGACCTATGAAGGTGTGATTGTGAAGGAGACCAACTTATGGAGCAATAAGGCCCACTGGATAGCTGTGATGATAGGATACTCCTTCATCTTCTCCGGGATGGTTACCTGTGCTGATAAGATGGTTGAGGAGAGGACTAAAAAGGTGCTGAAGAGGATAGTGTCCTCACCGGTCTCGAGGAAAAGCATTCTCATCGGGAAGCTGCTGGGATCCCTTGCCATACTGACTATATCACAGCTCGTGCTTGTAGCTGTGATCCTGGCCATCCTGAGACCTGAGGTCACGTGGAATCCGCTCGTGATTCCACTGATCATTGCAGGGGACCTCACGGGCATGGGGATAGGCATGGCTGTGGCCGAGCTCGCCAGGGACACGGAGGCCATCTCGGGGATCGTGACAGCTGTCGGGATAATGCTTCAGTTTTTCACGGGAATATACTTCCCGGTGGATTTCCTCCCTAACGGCATGAGAACTGTTGCTGAGCTAATACCTTTCACGAAGGCTGTGGAAGCATTGGATAGGATGCTTCAGGGCGTTGCTGTGAGCGTCTCACCTGTGATATACCTCTCTGTCTGGGCTGCTGTCATGCTTGCCGCTAGCATAGCCCTGTTCCCGAGGTGGGCAGGTCAGGACTGAAAGTTTTTCTCCTCAGATTCCACTTTTTCCTGATGAGGCTCGGGGAATACAAAGTTGTTCTATGGCTCGCACTTCCTCAGCTCATTGCGGCTCTCCTGTCTGCGAGCACAACAAGCCCGCCTCAGGTGGACCTCTCCGTCACCGAGTCGGTGGGCCTCACGGTTCTCTACATAGGGATGATAGCCATCGCAACTGCGGTCCTCGTCGTTCTCCTCAAGAGGGGATTCAACAGGTTGATAAGAGTTTTGACAGGTGCCTTGCTCTTCTACGGGGCAACAACTTCCCTCTGGGAGGCCCTGAACCCCATTAAGATGGATCTCCTCTCAATACCGTTGGCCGCCCTCGTCTCCCTCCTGGGCATGAAACCTGGGAGCGTAGGGAACGCGGCCAGGTGCGCTTTAGCAGCTCTGTTGTCCTATCTGGTGATGAGGATTTTCCCATGGAATTTCATAACGATCTTTCTGGTCGCTTTATCCCTATACGATGCTTACTCTGTGTTTAAAGGACCTCTCTCATCCCTGTTTCGCTTATCCGTGGAGGAGACTCTTCAACCTATGTTTATAATCCACGGAAGAGCAGCAATCGGGTTAGGGGATCTCTTCTCCTACGCGTTGGCCACCTCCACATCCCTGAGAGCGATGTCCCTTCCACTCTCCCTCGTGCCGATAGCACTCCTCAACCTGGGGGTTGTGGTGACGCTGTATCTGCTCTACTCCAGGAGGAGACCTCTACCAGGACTGACGATACCTGTTCTCCTGTGGGCCTCCTCACTGGTCCTGCTCAGTCGGATCTCATGATCAAAGCAGGAGATGAGGGAAATCAGAAGATCTTTCTCTCTGTTATGAGGTCGTGAGGTCTGAGCTCCATCACTCCCGCTGGAGAGACAAAGGCCACGGAAGCCTTCTTCCACATCTCCCTTACATTGCTGGCACCAGCATAGCCCATGGCTGCTTTGAGCCCTGCCGCCAGCTCCCTGACCACATCCTCCACAGTTCCCCTGTAGGGGACCCAGCCCTCCACTCCCTCCTCTATCTCCTTGGATGGCCGACTGTACCTGTCCAAGGAGTACCTCTTCTCCCTGGCTCTGTGGCTTCCCATTCCATAATACTCCTTGAAATATCGGCCCTCAAGGGCTATGAGCTTTCCAGGGCTTTCTCTACATCCGGCGAAGATGTTCCCCATCATGGCTGCTGAGGCTCCCAGTGCCAGGGCGAGGGCAATATCCCCAGAGGACTTCACCCCTCCATCAGCTATTATTGGAACATCAGCTTTGAGATCCCTTAATGCATCGCTGACGGAGGCCGTAGCGAAGAGTGTAGGAGCTGAGACCTTGGTCACGACCGACGTGGAACATATGGATCCGCTTCCTATTCCCACTCTGAAACCGTTCACCTCCTCCAGCTCGTTGATCACATCCACTGCTGCTTGGTAGGTTCCTATGTTGCCGACTATCAGCTCAGCCGAGATCTCCCTCATCATCCTCTTTGTGGCCCTAATCACGTTGCTGTTGTGGAAGTGCGCCACATCCGTCACCAGGATGTCCACGTACCTGTCGAGGATCTTGGCTCTCTCAAGATCGAAGGGGGATACAGCCGCTGCCACCAGAAGGCGGCCTTCATCATCTCTGGAGGCGTGAGGATACCTTCCTTTCAGCTCCAGGTCCTTTATGGTCACAAGACCCCTCAGCTTCATGTTCTCATCCACCACAGGAAGCTTCTCCACCTTGTTCTCCTGCATGAGCTTCTTCGCATCCTCCAAGGAGATGTTCTCTTCAGCGCAGATGAGGTCCCTGGTCATGACATCCCTCACCCTCAGCTCTCCGTCAGCATATCTGACATCCCGCCAAGTAACTATGCCCACCAGCCTCTCTCCCTCATCAACCACTGGGAGACCGTGAATTCCCCTGCTTTCCATGAGCTCGATGGCCTCCCTTACGGTGACGTCGGGAGCGATCGTGTGAACCTCTCTTATTATAAAGGACTCAGCCCTCTTCACCCTCCTGGCCATCTCGACCTGCTCCTCAACAGAGCAGTTCCTGTGAAGGACTCCCAAACCACCGCACCTGGCCAGAGCTATTGCCAAGTCGGCTCCGGTGACCGTGTCCATGGGTGACGACACAAAGGGGACCTTCAGCTCATGCCTTAGTGTGACCTTCGTTGATAGGTCTACATCTCCCGGCTCGACCTCCGCCCTTCCTGGCAGTATGACCAGATCGTTGAACGTGAACAATGTGGGGGCGTTCTCGATCTTTCTGGCTCCCATAGGTGTTCTTGAAGATCCATCCTAATAAAAGTTCCCACCTCAGATGAGGTATGCAGTTCACCGGATCGTCATGCCCTTTCATTCCTCAGCGGATGTTGGGCGAGGAGTCCATGGTGACTCATGAGGAGGCGAACGGAGAAGGTCAGTTGTGATGAAATCGAGTCCTTTCAGCACATCCGATCCTCAGGTGATCCTTCGGACAATCAAAGGGTTTTCCTTCAAGTCATCTGGGATTATCCCTTTTCTCGGGTTTTTACCAATGAGAAACCCTCTATGTGAGATTCTCTCAAGCTCAACAAAATCCACATCATGATAAAACATCCACATCAAGGCAGCCAATGAGGAGAGACTCCAGAAGGAGATCTCCATATCCACAGACTCGCCTGTGAGGAGTGATATGAGTTTCCTCCTGTAGACTCCTCTCAGATGATCGTACCCCTGGTGAAGAGTCACCTTCCCTTCTCCCCTCTCGGGGAGGAGATACCTGTAGCCTGTGATCCTGAGGTTCCAGTCGCAATAATCCAAAACCTCGATTGCGAGCATGTTCGACGTAAAGGAGACGCTTGCCAGCATTCTAGCACAGTTCCAGGGGTTGAAGTGGGGGATGCTGAGCCCGTAGATGAGACATAAATCCTGGTCGCCTACGAACCGGTGTACCTCCTCTGCCCTGCACTTCAAGAGCTTTGGCTTGATTCCGATCCTCTCCGGTATCCACTCCCCAGCTTTCCTTAGAGCATCCTCCCTCAGATCTGCTAAGGTGAGCTCTACCTCTTTTCCCCTCTCGATCAGCTTCTCAGCAAGAACAGCCCCGCCTATGCCCGTTCCACTACACAGGTCCAGGAGCCTGATCTCCTCGAGTTCCTCGATCCAAGGATGAGAGGTCAGGACATCCATGTGATCGCGGGCGAGATTGATCCTCCTGATGAAGGTCCTCTCGCCCGGATCCTCAGGCCACTCAAACAGCTTGTACAGGCTGTCCAGATCCATCGATGGAAGGCGAGGAGGATCAAATAAAAAATTGTGGAGATTGGGAGATGATGAGATGATTCTCTAGGATGTGGAGTCCTATGGATCGCCATGAGATGCTGTTGGAGAACTGGTTGGAGGAGAGCAGCATGCTGCCAAAGAGATGGGCAGCTGAGGGGACTCACCGACGTCATCGGGTCAAGGCCTGTGGTGGTTAAGGGGGATCAAATCTTTATAAGCATCAGTGATGGTGGAGTCCCTGATCTCCCATGATTGTGACTTATGAGGAGGTGAATGGGGTAAGGATAGGGGTCTACAGAGATCTTAGGGGCAAGGGGCCTGTCTTGGTGTTCATCCACGGCTTTCCTGGCCAGATAAGTAACTGGAAGTACCAGCTGGATTACTTCAGGGGAAAGCTTCCTGTCGTGGCCTACGATCAGAGGGGCTTCGGGACATCAGATAAGCCTGAGAGGGTATCCTTCGAGGAATATCTTTCCGATCTAGAAGCTCTCCTGAGAAAACTCGATCTAAAAGATGAGGACGTGATTTTAATAGGTCATAGCTTTGGCGGCATGGTGTCCGAGTGGTACGCCGGAACCCATACAGTAAGGAGTCTCGTCCTGATAGGCTCTCTTGTGGAGATGAGACCGGATTTAATGGATAGGATTATATGGAACTTCCCCTCCTTCCTCTGGAAGCCTCTCCTTTTCTCAGACAACTTCCTGACCAGAAGATTGTACAGAAAGCTGTTCTTCAGTCCGCACACTTCTGAGGACGTCTTCGAGGATTTCATGAGGGACAACAAGGAGTACATAGAGTTGCTACCACCGCATGTGTTCAGGTACAGCAAGTACTACATCAACCACAGTGCTGAGGATGTGTTGAGGAGCATAAAGTGCCCCACTCTGGTAATCGTCGGGCAGGATGACATCGTGACCCCTCCGAGGGAGTCCGAGAGAATACATGAGTTGGTGTCCAGCTCGAGGCTGGTTGTGCTTGAGAGATCTGGACACATGGTCCTCTACGAGAGGCCTGACGAGGTGAACCAATTGATAGAGGAGTTCGTGAGGGGGTTGTAGAGACCTTTCCCATCTTTACTAAGGAACAGAGCCAAATCCTCTTTCGAATGATCTCGATCCTTTGAGCACAGC
Organism: Thermoproteota archaeon; assembly: GCA_027491735.1. Classification (GTDB taxonomy): domain Archaea; phylum Korarchaeota; class Korarchaeia; order Korarchaeales; family Korarchaeaceae; genus Methanodesulfokora. The sequence goes on from JAOZGP010000002.1 coordinate 11,111, forward strand.
TGTAAGAACCACAGACATCGCCAAGATTTCTCTGAGCAGTGAAGAATAGAGCTCTTCATGTGATGGGAGAGTTTCAGAGACTTTGATGCACTTCCGATTGCGCAGACCCTCCAACCTCGCTGAGTGGAGTTGAGGGTTATCGCGCCCGTTCTCTCCATGCTTGTCGTTGATCGCTGGAGAGACATACGCTTCTGATGGCACACAGGTTCTGATGAAAGAGGTTCATTACTCCGATCGTTATCAGCACCACGTTGTAGAGCTCCAATGTAGCCACGGATGGCCACCTAACGAGAAGCGAGCCGGAAATTCCAGCTATGAAGCAAAACACGCTGATGGCTCCATTGTATAAGTATCCTTCCCTGAACAATGAGATACCAAATAACAGCATTGAGAAGAGGGTGTAAGCAAAGAACTGATAGGGCAGTGTGGGATGAGGAGTAGTTCCCTCGGGAAACTCTGATATTAGGAACAAATAAAATGAGGCCAAGAAGAAGCCGGCTGAAAAGTGTCCGAGAGACAATCTCATAAAGCGGAGCAGGAATACTGAGTAGGCCATCATGAGAAGAGATGTTATCATTAACCCGTCGTTCAGTAAGTAAGCAGTTGGAAGGCCGAGCCTACCCATATCGCTTATCGCACCGCTAAATAGATCAAACCAAGGGCTCGCATAAATGGCAACGGAGATTGTGATCCAACCGGATAAGATCGACGTAGGGGCCAGAAGAGCAGCAAATAGATCGAGCTTCATCAGGGTCTTGTCCCACTCCCTGATTTAAAAAATCAACTCAGTTCCTGATCATGCAGCTAAACAGGTTTTTACTCTTTGGCCCGAGGCACCGGAACCAAACCTATCCAGGTTGTCGATCTTATTTATCCGTAAATTTTTTAGGATGAGAGTCCTCTAGAGAAGGTTAAGAGGAGATAGTTCATGAGATCGTGTTACATAGCTCCATTTCTTGCATTCCTGTTGGTGCTCTCATCGACCCCTCTACTAGCCACTCAACAGAAGGTGATCGTAATCTCCAACTCAGCTGATATGCCGGCAGCTCAGGAGCTCATGTCCCTGCTCTCTCTAGCTGGTATCAGTGTGAGTGTAAAGTCAGCTAGCGACTTCGATGTGGTCCTGAACTCCCAAGATGTCACAGAGATAGTGATACTTGGTGGCCCAGATGCCTACGAAGGTGTGGGCCAGGTAAGCGCAAAGTTCCTCAGCCAACAGGATCAGCAATACCTCAGGTCGACTCCGGGCGCCTCTGTTGTCAGAAAGTTCACAAAGACATCAGGTGGTTCCACTAAAGAGATTTTGATAATTGCGGGCAACACTCGAAAGGAGACAAAGCTTTCCTCCGAGGTTTACTCATCGAGTGGCTTTCCTGGATCCAATTTATCTGGGATAGCTGCCAAGATAGTCATGCATTCCACGGGAACTAAGCTCACCTATCGTGTGACTTTTATAGACAAGAGAACCGGAAAAAAGAACGTCACAACAATGTTGGTGGAGAAATTTTCCGGAACTGTCAACGGAGAGGAGGCAAATGGGTACAAGTGGACCTTCGAGGCGGAGATGCATGGATACACCGTTAAGATGGAGTACTTCTCGGTCTATACACAATCAGGAAAGTCATGTGAGATGGAGAGGGCCAGCTACATGGGCAATAGCATGGTCATCATGCCGTGGAGCTGTTACTCCGTCGGCGAGACTTCTGGATCTCCTGAAGGTGGAGCAAAACAATCTGATATGATCAGAAAGAACATGAAGATGGGGGTGAAAACTGTTCCAGCAGGAACCTTCATGTGCCTCATATTCACAAGTGAAGGGAAGGATGGAGGAACTTCCACTGCTTGGTACTCTCCAGAAGTACCCCTCACCCACATGGTCGCCAGCGAGTACGATGGTCCGAAATCCAGAGTCTATCTGGAGCTGATGTCCATAGGATGAACCACTCTCTCGGGGAGGAGATACCTGTAGCCTATGATCCCTGAGGTTCCAGCTGCAGCGATCCAACCCCGATTGCGGGTATGTTCTGCGGTAGCGAAAACCGAAGTTAGATCATCTTTTCTCATCTTTTTATCCTTATTCTAGTGATGGATTATGCGATTCGGTTTTGGAAATAAAGTCGCAAGCTTAGTAGGAGAAGGAAGTTACCGACGGGATCGGACGAGTATTGTCTGCAGGATGTATACTGCATTCGAACATTAGTCCAATCAATGTAGTACACTTAAACAGCACTTCAACGAGGTTACGCGTCGCGGTCGTGACATCATACCAGAGAGATAGAAAAATCTTAGGACGGTTTTCAACCCATTTACTTTCATTTTAATATGCTAGTAGGAAGTACGGGTGCTCTCAACTTTCCTTAAATATGCTCTGTCAACAAGCATTCTTATGGTCTCACTTTGCTTTGTCCCTTCTAATGGCATTTACAGAAGCTTGATCCACTCTATTCCTTGCTGTAAAAGCCCCTTGTTGCTTTAACTCTCCGCTTATAGGATCGACCTACAAACCAGGTTTAAAGCGTGAAAACCCAAACCCCCCACTGGCTCGCTTACATCAGATATTCTAAGCTGGACAGAGCTTTCCCCTCCGTTTATCTCGATCCAAACAACAGAAACCTCGACATACCCCGATTGCATGAGGCCTGTGGGTCATAACTTTAGTGAGTTGTGGGTATCGTCACAGCCGCCCTCCAAACTCAACTCACCGGATGCGAATCTAGGAGCTTCCTGAGATCACTCCTTAAATATCTTTTTAGGTACATCTGGCCCGGAGTGTTGGTGGTGAGTGAGGTGAACGAGGACATTGAAGCCCTGATAAGGAAGAAGATGGAGGAGTTCATGGAGTCTAGTAAGGCTCAGCAGAGGCTTATAGTGGAGGTCAGCGATGATAACTTTGAGGAGGAGGTGGTGGAGAGGTCCAAGGAAGTACCAGTTGTGGTGGACTTCTGGGCACCCTGGTGCATGCCCTGCAGGATCGTGGGTCCGGTGCTGGAAAAGCTGGTTAGGGAGTACAGGGGGGCGTTCGTTCTAGCCAAGGTCAACGTCGACATGAACCCGGTAGTGAGCCAGAGGTATATGATAATGAGTATACCCTCGGTGAAGCTCTTTAAAGACGGCAAGGTCGTCGACGAGTTCATTGGAGCTATACCAGAGCAGTATATCAGGATCTGGTTGGAGAAAAACATCGAAAAAGATCTTAGTTGATAGTTCCATGCTCAAAGATTTGCACCACCTCTCGATAACTTCGTTGAGAACCTCTTTCATCTCCCCAGAGCTGATGAACCTGTAGAGGAACCTATAACTTCCCCAACAGCCCAGCTTTTCTCCTCCTGATGAACCTCCCTATCGACCAGTTCCGTGAGCGATTTCTGAACGGTGCTTATGGACGGTACTCTACACTATCCATCTGAACGATGGTCTTCGAGTAGGCAGATAAAAATGGAAACGGGTGATCCATGGAAGATCTGTTCACATCACGGATTGATGGGCAGGTGGTCCTGGCCGGAACCTTTAAATCAGTTGAGAACACTCCCAAGATAGGTGGACAGAATGGGTGACCGAGAAACTCCTGTCCGGAGGAATTTTTTCTCCTTCTAAAGTCTCCTTCATTTCCGAGGGGCTTCATACCCGTAGGATCGTGCGTATAACCCCTAGTGAGGATCCGATTGAGGTTGTGGCTCCAGCAAGTGTAGCCAACTTCGGTCCTGGATTTGACGTCTTCGGATTGTGTCTCAGTAGACCCTTCGACCGGATAGAAGCCGAGATCTCCGATGAGCCAAAGGTAGAGGTGGAGGGCCACGACGTTCCATCGGATCCCAAAAGGAATGTGGCGTTTGCTTCCGCTGAGGCCTTATTCAAGACGGTGGGATTCAAGAAGAGCATCAAGATGAAGATAATAAAGGGAATCAGACCAAAGGGAGGCATGGGAAGCTCTGGAGCGTCTGCCCTGGGAGGTGCGCTGGCTGCGGCTCATCTGCTTGGTGTTAGGGACAGAGGTCTGATAGTAGCTGCTGCTCTGGAGGGTGAAAGGCTTGCCTCTGGAAGCCCTCATGGAGACAACGTCATTCCCTGTCTCCTCGGCGGATTCACTGTGGTGAGATCGACTGATCCGCTGGAGGTTGTTCGACTGGACGTCTCCTTCGAGCTTGTGGTGATCACTCCTGAGGTTGAAGTGAGCACGGAGGAGGCCAGGGGTATACTGCCCAAAGAGGTCCCCATGAGATCAGCCGTTAAGAACATGGCCTTGGCCAGCTCACTAGTCCTAGCTCTTGTGAAGGGTGATCTCAGGATGGTGGGTCGTCTTCTCGACGATAACTTGGTGATCCCCTACAGAAAGAAGCTCATGCCATGGTTCGATGAGGTGAAAGAGGCGGCCCTTGAGAGTGGGGCCTATGGCCTGTCGATATCAGGATCAGGACCCACGGTCTTCGCTATCGGAGATGATCTGGACGGAATCGGCAAGGCTGTGGTGGAGAGCTTTGAGAGGATGGATATAAAAGCAAGACACCTCGTGACCAAGGTGGGAAGAGGAGCGCGATGCTTAGGTGCATAGAGTGCGGCAGATTCTACAGAGGAGATGAAGTAGTGTACAGGTGCGAGTGCGGTGGCCTGCTTGAGGTAATCGTGGATCTCAGCAGAGTTGATGACGTTTTTGATGGTAAGGACGTCAGGCTGTGGAAGTACGAGAGATTCCTCCCAGTCAGGAAGAAGGTCTCGCTGGAGGAGGGAGGAACCCCGCTCTACAGACTGAAGAATATATTTCCAAGTCTGAGAGTCTTCCTTAAAAACGAGGGAGCTAATCCCACGGGATCGTTTAAGGATAGGGGCATGACCGTCGGCGTGAGCAAGGCTCTGGAGTTGGGAATGGACAAGGTGCTCTGCGCGTCCACCGGAAACACGGCGGCCTCTCTGGCGGCCTACTCAGCTAGGGCGGGAATGAAGTGCTACATACTGATCCCGGGTGGAAAGGTTGCCTTGGGAAAGCTCTCCCAAGCACTCATTCATGGCGCTAAGGTGATTCCAGTCAAAGGGAACTTCGATGTGGCTCTGAAGCTTGTGATGGAGCTGAGCTCCGACCTCAGGGTGTACGTACTCAACTCGATAAACCCATTCAGGCTCGAGGGTCAAAAAACCCTTGCCTTCGAGATATATGATCAGCTCGGAGAGGTTCCAGATAACGTGGTGCTCCCTGTCGGAAACGCTGGAAACATCTCGGCCATATGGAAGGGATTCAAGGAGCTCGCGATGGCCGGGATAACGAAAAAACTTCCTAGAATGGTGGGGATTCAGGCCGAAGGTGCATCCCCCCTGGTCAGGATGCTGAAGGAGGGGGGAGAGTTCAGACCTTGTAGCAACCCGGAGACGGTAGCCACTGCCATAAGAATAGGAAATCCAGTGAACTGGAGCAAAGCTGTGAGGGCGATCCGTGAATCTAAAGGCCTCTTGGAAAGCGTTTCGGATGGGGAGATCCTTCGAGCTCAGTACAGACTTGCCTCGAAGGAAGGGATATTCGTGGAACCGGCCTCAGCTGCCTCTCTGGCCGGTTTCATCAAGTTAAAAGATCTCCACCTAGTCGACGGGACGACTGTTCTGGTAGCCACAGGTCACGGCCTCAAAGACCCCAACGTTGTGCTCGATAGGTTCAGCTTGCCCAATCCCGTGGACCCGGACGTGGAGTCTATGAAGGAGAGAATTCTTAACCATTAATTATCTGGAGCTTTGTTGTTTAAGCATGTAAGAGAAGTTGAACCGAGGAAAGCCATCTTATGTGTCTTGATCTCAACTATGCCTTTCGGAATCTACAGATCTGGTCAATTCTAGAACTGTCGCGACTTCTTTCTGTTTCATCTATAGCTCGGTCAATCGCTTTCGAAATCTCTTCAAGATCACTCATAGATTTTCCTCCACGATCACTTTCCCTGTATCTTTTCCACTGGAGTTACTTTATTGGTTTAAATACTCTATTCTCGTAAGCGACTTCTATGACTTTTCCCATGCAACCCACTCTTGAGAGGTCTAGGAGAGCTCATCGTGGAAAGATATTTCTTCGTTTTTCCCTTCTTTTGATTGAACAATGTACTATTTTCTGTTCAAATTTAGACATCATGATGTCTACTTTACGAATCTATTTGAACAACTTTTAAATCACACCAAGCTGAAGGCTTTTGTTATGAGATCTGTCGAGGTGAGGTACCATCCAAGCGTTCGGCAGCTTGAGAGTATGACCTCCAGAGAGGGATATCTCGAGGAGCTCAAGAACCTACTATCCAGGTCGTACAGGCTTGTCAGAGATGAAAGGTATAAGGTCGTGTACAGGATGCAGGCTGAGCTCTTAGCGGCTATAAGGGAGTACCTGGATTCGAGAGGATTTGTGGAGCTCCTTCCTCCGATCATAGGACCTGTGACCGATCCAGGAATAAGAGGCGCAAAGCAGGTGACAGTGGACTTCTACGGCTCTGAGTACAAGGTGATGAGCAGCGCCATACTCTACAAGCAGATGATGGCGACAACTCTTGGTAAGATATATTTCGCCAGCCCCAATGTAAGACTTGAGCCTCCGGAGACCGTGTACACAGGAAGACATCTGGTTGAGTTCGTGCAGGTCGACGTGGAGGTAGCTGGAGCAGACTATCGCGATGCCATGAACCTAGCGGAGGAGCTCCTCTGTCATGTGATCAAGAGGGTCAGGGAGGAGAGGTACATGGAGCTGGAGCTTCTCGGAAGGGAGTTACCCGCTTTTTCACCCCCTTTCAAGAGGTACACTCACGCAGAAGCAGTAGACATCCTGAGGAACTTGGGTTTCAAGACAAGCCGATCGACGGAGATCCCTTGGGAGGGAGAAAAGATCTTATCTGGACTGCACGACGAGCCGTTCTTCATATACAACTATCCCAGGGGAGCTAGGGGTTTCTACGACAGGGAGGACCCTGAGAAACCGGGCATCCTGAGGGACTTCGACATGCTATATCCTGAGGGATTTGGAGAAGCCATCAGCGGTGCTGAAAGGGAGTACACCTCGGAGAAGGTCTTAGAGAGAATGAGAGAGACCGGTGAGAACCCCGTCAAGTACAAGTGGTACCTGGAAATGTTGAGAGATGGCGTAGAACCATCTGCTGGATTTGGAATAGGTGTAGAGAGGTTGACGAGGTTCGTTTGTGGTTTAGAAGCGGTGTGGATGGCCAGACCCTACCCCAAACTCCCAGGGATATACTCCCCGTGAAGGGTGAGGCGAACATCATGATGGAGAGGCTATTCTCCTTGGCCTCGAGGCTAGTACTAAGATATGGAATTTTGCGGAGCACCGTGAGGTCTGGGCTGTCGTTCTCCAGAACATATCCAGTGTGGGAGATACTCTCCAAGGCCAGAGCGGGGAAGGATGCTGTTTACCCGTTCAATGAGCTGGAGGAGTATGGAAGGGCTCTCCTGGGAGCTGAGGTCTACGAGCCTGGGTATCCCAGATTCCACACACTGGACAGGCTTGTGCTCCTTCCTCCGGCCTTCACACCAAACAGATTGGCTAAGATGGGTGAGCTTCTCAGGGAGCCCCTATACACCGACGTGAGAACGGAGTGCTTTGTGGGAGGGTTCAAGGTCAAACTTCCTCTTGTGGTCGGATCCATGGGCTCCACAGATGTGGCCAGCAGAGTTGGAGTGGAGCTGGCTAGAGGAGCAGCGAAGGCGGGAATAGTGATGGGGATAGGAGAGAACGTCGCCACGATGAGGGGATACGATAGGAGGAGGTGTAGGAATCATCCCAGCTTAAAAGAAAGGCTCATGGCCTACTTGGAGAACATGAAAGATGGATTTGGCGGGATAATCATTCAGCAGAGTGTGGAGGACGCCTACGATGAGCTCTGGAACAGGATCTACTCCGATGTAGACCTCGAATCCTACTTCGAGGAGGGAGTAGTGGGTTTTGAGATAAAGGTCGGTCAGGGAGCCAAACCCGGACTGGGAGGGGAGGTCAAGGTATCTCGAGATCTCGCCTTAGAACTGAAGGATAAGTACTATCTTCCGGAGGATCCAGAAATTGTGATTAAGGACTTCTACGAAAGGCATTCTGCTCCAGGAACTTTCACTGAAGCGATATTGAGCAGTATGATAAGGCTCCTCAAGAACAACTATCCAAGAGCCAGGGTATGGGTTAAGCTCGGTCCTTACAGAGATCTCGTCAGGGTGATCAAGATATGCTCCGATGCTGGTACCGACGCCATAACAGTCGATGGAAAAGAGGGAGGCACGGGGATGAGCCCCATAGTGGCTCTGAAAGATCTAGGACTTCCGACTCTAGCCTGTCTCAAGAGGATCGGTGATGCCAAACGCTTGGGGGTGAGCTCCTCGATGGTAGTCTCTGGGGGGTTGTACAGCGGAAGCCATTTAGTTAAGGCGCTGGCTCTCGGAGCTGACGCTGTGGCCATGGGGAGACCCTTTATAATAGCCGTTCAAGCTAAGGGAGAGAGGGGCGTCACGAACTTCGTGGAGGCCGTGAGAGCTGAGGCCCAGATGTTGACCTCAGCACTCGACAAATACTCCTTGAAAGATCTTTCACCAGAGGACCTAGGATCCCTTGATAAGGACATAGCAGATGCTCTGGAACTGAGCTACATATACTCCTGAGAGGTTTTCAACTTTTTTATTCTCCGAAGAACAAATATAGCGATGTTTAAGATGTTCGTCAACAGAATGCCCTAAAATAAAGATAGCATATCATTATAGATTAAAAAAGGAGGAGGGGTTCAGCTGCCCGCCGCTGAGGGCGGTATGGCCACTATGACCGGCGTGAGCGTTGGGACTACCTTGGCCTTGGCCGGCATGGTCGTTGGCATTATGCCGAGCAGTATCACGG
>JAOZGP010000037.1 GCA_027491735.1 Thermoproteota archaeon
TCAAGCCCAGTGGGGCTTGAGACCCACACGCCGGGGGTCGCACCACTGACCACACCTCAGGGCATGTGAAAAAAGCTGCATTGCTCGAAGGCGCTTGAACTTCACGCCTTTGACCTATCCGTGGGATTGTCCCACGGTCTTTCTCTCGAGGACTATCGATAGAACGGTGTTGTTCAGATGAACCTCACTCTTTGAGGAGTTGACGTAGGTCCGCAGATCCACCTCCTTACTCCATGTAGGGGTAATAATCCTAAGCCTACGATCATTGATGAGCTCTAGCTGGATGTCCTCCGCTTTCAAACCGCGCGCATCTATGAGAATGGATATCTTGTCACCTTCCTGCAGTACATCAATAAGCGGCTCCTCTTCCTTGGATCTTGATGATAAAACCTCAGGATTATCAATTGATAGCCCTTCAGCTGTTTTTAGGCCGATTTCATCGAAAAACTTGTTTAACTCCTTTTCTATCTGCTTGAAGATCCTTATCATATCGTCCAGGGAGTCGTCGGAGGAATCACCTCTCATGATCAAGCCTTCCTTCCCTTCGATGAGAGAGGAGAATAAAAAATTCTTCCGGCAGGAAGCTAACTTCTTATTTCAGTTATGTTGTCCCTCTTGATTAGCTCTATTATCTCGTCAGCTACACTTTTGAAGGCTTCCGAGTGCGTGACAACGATCACCTGAGGAATGCTTATCGATCTTAAAGCGCTAAGCAGAGCCATTTTCCGATCTTCATCGAGGTGAACTGTGGGTTCGTCCATCAAGATGAGCTCTACTGATCTTCCGAGTTTAGCCATAGCTATACCTAACCTGAGGGATAAAGCCGCCGCTATCTTCTCTCCACCGCTGATCTGATCTGAGGAGAACTCTTTTCCATCGTATAGGAGGAGGAGTTCATAATCGGGAGTTATCCTGATCCTGTCGAAAGGTAGACCAAATTCTTGAAAGATTTTATTAGTATGATATTCTATCACAGGTCTGGCCCTGTCCCTCAGCGCCCTCTGAAGACCGTCCTTGCTGAAGGCCGATCGTATGCTTTCCAAAGCAGATATCGCTGCATTTAATCGCTCTAGTTTCCTTCTCTCCTTGTTATACTCATTCAATTTTGCTTTGTATTCCTCAATTCTGGAGAGAAGTTCCGAGCGAACTCCAAAGAGCTTGGATCTCTCCTCCCTGAGGCAGCCCAGCTCCTTTGTTATTTGCTCAATTCTGCTGATGACCTCCAAAAACTTATCCTCGTCAAAGCCGAGCTCATCCATGTCCCTGCGCACTCTCTCGATCTCCTCGGCAAGTCGAACTTTCTGTGCGTGCAGATCGGCCAGGAGTTGTTGCAGCGATTCTCTCTTGTTCAGAAATTCTAAGTACTTCAGATAATTTTCCTTTGATGCTTTACACTTTTCCAAAGAAGGTATCGTCCCCAGCTCCTCTATGAGCGCTTTCTCGATGAATTTCCTCTTCTCCCTTAATTTCTCAAGCCTCCTCCTTAATTCCTCAATCCTATCCGCCCTCTCTTCTCTCTTCAAGAGAAGATCATCTAATATTGCTTTTTTCTTTATAATTTCATCTCTCTCTTTCTTTTTTGCATTCAAACTCTTGTTTAACTCATCCAGTCGGGATTCCAAGCTTCTTCTTAGGGAAATCATGTCCTGAAGGGAGGAGACCGAAGGTTTGAGGTCCCTGAGCTCATATAAAGCTGTCATCAGATCTTCTACCAGTTTTTTGATGATGGGAAGTCTTCCTTCAGCTGTTCTTATTATGGAGGAAAGGGCTTCCATCATCCCCTCCAGATTGCAGCTTATCAGCTCCCTTTCATGTATTGACCTGCCAAGTCTGGTCATCTCCAGGGATTTTTCCCTGATGATCTCCCTGGTCCTATCAGCTGTAAGGCTCGATCCACAGACCGGACACCTTGCCTCTACCTGAGAGAGCATTTCCAACAGTTTTGAGAGCTCATCATATCTCTGCTTGTCCTTGGCTATCTCGCCATCGACCTCCTTCTTCAAGTCAACGAGTTGATCAAGCTGGAGAGAGAACTTCCTCGTCAAGTCCTCCAGGTCTCCCACGTTCAAGGCGCTAATAACATCCCCTACACCTTTTTGAAGGTGCGTCCCACCTATCAAAGGAGCTAAATCTTTGATTAAGGAGCTGAGTTCCTCCTCCATGTGCCTTACGTTTTCTTCAAGCTTTGTGGACCTCTCCCTAGCTATTCGAGCTTTTTCCATGTCCTTCTCCAGTGAATCAATCCTTTTCCTGATCTGATCTATTTTCTGTTCCAGGATCCTCACCTCGTTGTCCACAATGGACAACCTACTTATCTCACGTCGTAAGTTGTTTGCTCTCCTCTCATCGCTTTCTAACTTCGCAATATCATCTTCCTTGGATTTCACCTCCTCTGATAGATAATTAAGCTCTAGAATTTTTTCATAAGCATTGGAGAGCCTTCTCTCCAGATCTACGTCTATGTCTTTCATAATTTTGTTTATTCTATCGATCTCTGATCTTATCTCCAGTTCTCTGCTTGAAATCTCTTTGATTTTTTTGTTTTTCTCCTCAGCTTTTGAGGAGAGCTTTATGTATTTATCTCTCACATCTAAAAGGACCTTCTTTCTGTCCTCATCGGTCTTGAGCTCCTCCTCAAGATACTTTATTCTTTCCTCCACGGAGCCTATTCTGGAGCTCACCTCACCTAGTTTTGCTTCAAGGCTCCTCAGAACTTCGGCTGGGTTATCAGCTGAGAGATATCCGGCTATTTTATCTCTCTCCTCCTTGAGGACTGTCAGCGGCTCGAGGAGGGTCTTGTATATATCCTCAAGGTCGTCAACTCCGATCAGCTTGCCCACCAGCTCCTTTCTTCTATGAGGCTGTAGATCGATCAGGGAGGAAATCTCTCCCTGTTTTATGTAGACTGCTCCTGTGAAGACGTCCTTGGAGATGCCAATTATGTCCCCAACGCTCTTTGTGACGTCCCTCTGTCCGGTCTGTATCACCCTCCAACGGGTCCCATCAAGGACGAGAAGTCTTGCCCTTGGAGAGTCGCCTCTGGAGACCTCCCGGATCACTTTATACAATTTTCCCTCAGATTCGAACTCAAGCTCGACTCGCATCGTGTTGGATCCAGATCTTATCAGCTCATCCCTCTTGAGATGGCTTGTATCCGGAAATAGAGCGAAGCAGATCGCTTCGAGAAGGGAGGTCTTACCTGATCCGTTGGGACCTATTATGGCCACTAAACCATCCGAAAATCTCAGATCTGTGGATCTATGTGATCTGAAGTTGACGAGTTTAACGGACCTTATCCTCATCCATCCACCCCTTGATCAAGGAGAGGACCTCTTTGCTCAGATCCCCTCCCCTTTTTCCCTCCAGGTATTTGTGATAGATCTCAAGAGCCAAGGCCAGCTCGGTGGGCCTGTCATGAAATATATGCGCCATTAGCTCCTCCATGTTCAGAGAGATCTGCCCGTCCAAGGTCGCAAGATGACTCTCTACGACGGGAGATACCTCTATCAAGATCTTCAATGATCTATCTCCGAACTCGTGGTGAACGTCCTCTCTGAACTCATCGATCATGTGGAGAAGTTCCTGTCTCACCAACAACTTGATCCTCACCATCGGCTTCTTTCTCAAATCGATCTCCTTAAACCTCCTTGAGAGGCTATCCAGAACTAGTTGTAGATCAGATGAACGCCGAACTTCTCTTTTTATCAGAAAATAGGGCCTTGGGGAGTTTATCTCAACGAATCTCGCGTTGATGTTGCCCTCCTCCAGATCAACAACGAAAAATCCCTTGGGCACATTTTGTCTAACTTCCCTCTCCTCGAGGTTCTCAAGGGAGCCAGGATAAGCGAATACCTTGCCTGTCACGCCATCCCTCTTGTGGAACCTCACGTGATAGTGGCCGAGAGCGATATAGTCGAAACAGGTCCTGTCAAGAAAGGCCTTGTTTATCTCCGTCTTGAAGTCCCTCAGAAAGGGCTTAACCCCTTGATGAAGCATCAGGATCCTCCACCTAGCTCTACATCTCCTGGCTGCTCCATCACACCTCTCAATGATTGCTTTCTTCAGGTTCTCTCCCTCCTGGTTGGGGAAGTACTGGAGTCCGCAGAGCACCAGATCGCCAGTATTGAACATAGGGTTGTTCTGGTTCAGATGAATGAAGTCATCTCCGAATATCTCCACCAGGAGGCTTAAGGGCGTTTCCTTGCCGCCACCAAACCTCGGGCCTATGTCGTGATTTCCCGCTATGGCCACCACGGGGATGCCAGCATCAATTATCCTCCGCAGGGAGACTATAGCCTTCCTCAGTGTGTAGGAGGTGGGACGATAGGTGTCAAACAAATCACCACTGTGGATCATGAGATCTGGTCTCAGCTTCCTGGCCTTCTCACAAGCCTCATCGAAAGCCTCATAAACGTCCTCTTCTCTCTCTCTTATCCCTTTTTCCCTCCTTCCCAGGTGAGTATCGGATATGTGCACTATCCTCATTGAAGCATACCCCCATACCCATTGTCCAGATCTATCCGCTCCATGGAGGTCGATTTCGATCTCCACCTGCCCACTGCGTCTATGTCCGATCCACCGATCTTGCCCTCGGCTTTGTCGAACTTTATTATAGCTGGAACCTGTACCATGGGTCCCACCAAGATCGCCTCTCCTACGTTCAGGGATGGGAGGTACTCCATGAGGTCCTCGCTAAGGAACTCAGACGACCTGCGGACGTAGGCCTGATCCTCGGGCTCTATTACACGCAGCACTATCTTGTTCACCATCTGGGAAAGGACATCCGGATCCAGCCTTTTAGGTCTCTGGCTAACCAGCGCTAATCCCACTCCAAACTTTCTACCTTCTCTAGCTATTCTGGAGGCTATCTCCTTTGTGTAGGTCTTCAGATCCACTGGTATGAGGAGATGTGCCTCTTCTATTATTGCTAGAACCGGATAGGAAACTCCCTCCCTTGATAGACCAAGAACCGCTCCCTTGGCCCTGTGAAGCAAAGTTGAGAGTGCATGTCCGACCACCAGATCCGCCATCTCCGTGTCAATGGATCCAAGCCTGACTATCACAAGCCTGGAGAAATCTATGTAATCTATTATCTCTCCATTGTTGGGCTTCAACAGGGAACCGTACCGATCTCTCACCATCTGAAGCCTTGACTTTAGGCTGTAGAGACTGTCCCTATCCCTCTTGTTCAACAACACCTTTTCCCCTAGAGATGATAAGACGCCTCTTCCGCCGTTTTCCGCTGAGAACGTGATCATGTTGCCATCCTGGTGTTTCCCTCCCTCCACCAGCTGTATCATCTTGGATATGATGGCGGATATGCTGTCCAGATAATTGGGCTCCTCGGGAGGACGTTCACCGCATTCCTGCATGAGAGCTCCAAGGAGATCTCTTGTGTGAGCTTTATGAACAACCTTCCAGGCGAATCTGAGGTAGATGTACTGTTTGGCTGCCTTGTCCCAGGAGATGCCGAGAAGCTTTGAGGTCTCCTCCAAGCTGAGTGCATTAGGATCGACGAAGGGCTCGACCTCGACTACCTCCCCCCTGTCAAGGTTCAGTCCGGTGTACTCCGAGTGCATATCGAACAGAATGAGGGGAGCTCCGAGCTTCAGGGCCTCCTTCACTATCACAGCTATGGCGTTTGACTTACCGGCCCCGGTGACCGCCAGCACTGCCAGATGTCTGGAGATAATCCTGTTCATGTCAGCATAGACCTTCACCTCCTCCCTCGTCAAGAGGTGTCCTAGTCTCACATGTCCGGTGTTAGGACCGAAGATCATGTCCAATATGCCTTTAGGAGCTCTCCTAACAATGCTGCACGTTGGAGGAGGACTTCTCGGCATTGAGAGCTTCACGTGATCTTCCTCCAGGTTGATGACACCTAGCAACTTTATTTTAGCCCTGGACCAGTGACTGGGCTCCCTGAGTATCTTCAGAATTTTTTCCATGTTCTCGGCGAAGTTTATGTCTCTCCCGGATATCTCGACTGACCCCCTCTCGACCCATGTCACAAGGCCGAGGAGTCGAGCTTCTGAGGATTCGATTATCACGTAATCTCCGATCTGAGGAATCGAGCCCGTGAAGGCGACCATATCGACGGAGAGGGGAGTTGTTACCTCAGCAACTCTCCCCAGAATATCAGAATTTCTCTCCAAGCATCTCCCTCCCAGAAAGAAGACACATTCTCCAAAAATCTGAGCCTAACACATCTCGAACAGCTCTGAGGTGACCCTTGGTTATCTTCGCCACCTCGTGACTCATCCTGAGGTGGTATGGATAACCGTTCACGGATATTGCAGATAGGAAATCGAGTACCTCGCCAACGGATCTTCGATCGAGCTCTCCAAGCACCTCAATCCTCAAGGGGTTTGCCTTTTCATGAAGCCTTGCGTAGAAAACGGTTATCTTTCTGCAGATCCGGCTCTGGAAGTATTTTGGGAGCTTCACCTCTCCAACCATAGGCGAGGTAAACCCCGTCTCCCTTGTGTAAGCGCCTATCAGGGAGATGTCGGGCGCAAACCTTCTGAACAGCTCCCTGCTCGAAGACCTCTTGGAGATAGCTACTACTAAAACATTCTTGGGCAGAGAAAGAAGTCTGGAAAGCACCATGAAGTGCTCTACCCTCTCCATGAGGGACATTATGAGCCACTCCAGCCTGGAAATCTCTAAAGAGCTTTCTCCAAGATCCTCCGCTATCCTAATGGCAGCGCTCCATCGATCCATGTACGTGCTCATGTCCGCCGTGTAAACCCTATCGCTCTCCCTCAGGAACTTCTCCAGAGGCAGCTCGTTCTTTATTCTGCCAACTATCTCCGCTCTCTCGCTTTCATCCAACAGGTAAAGTCGCCCCTCCCTTCTCCTCATCAGACCCACAAACATCGGCTCCTTAGTTAACGAGATCAGCGATCCATCGAGAAGGACAACCTCGGGGTTCGTTCTTTCCGCATATCTCACCGTTAATTTCAACTCCAAAGTGCTCCTAAGTATGCGCACCCTGTCCTCCGGCTTGAACCTATCTAATAGACCTACCTGGTACCTCCTCAGCTTAACCGGGCTCTGATCCAACATCCCGAAGACTGCGGCTGATATGACGAAGACCACATTTCCGGGACCAGCTGGAAGAGAGCCGCTGCTTCCGTCTGATGATAATATTCTGTCGTGGGGTTTTGACTTCTCGTCAGGGGACCAGCTGATCCATTTGGCCCTCACATCCCCGAAAGAAGCAGTCGAGTTCATGAACCTCTCGAGGATCTCCTTTGTCTCCAGAGTGCTCTCAACTATGTCCTCCAGTTCCTCGTACATCATTCCAGAATGATCCTCCCCAGATTTATCAGGTTTTCCGATGTAATTTTAAGTCTGGAGGTGATCGCTTGGATAGCAGGCTTCTGGCAGCCTTTGACCCCAGATCCGTAGCAATCATAGGAGCCTCAAGGCATGAGGAGAAGATCGGTTTTGTGATCCTGAGGCAGCTCATCAGGGCTGGTTACGAGGGGAGGATATATCCAGTAAATCCCTCTGCAAAGGAGATCTTGGGGTTGAGATGCTACAAGAGCGTCGCTGACGTTCCTGATGAGATAGATCTAGCGGTTATCGCTGTCCCAGCAAAAGTCGTTCCGAGTGTGATGAGGAACTGCGGAGCCAAGGGCGTTAAGGTTGCCGTCGTGATAAGCTCAGGGTTCTCTGAGATCGGAAATAAGGAGCTTGAGGAGAAGGTCATCAGGATAGCTAAAGAACACGGTGTGCGTGTGATAGGACCGAACTGCATGGGAGTATTCAACCCAGAGAAGGGACTTGACATGCTCTTCGTCAAGGATGAGCTTCTGCCCAGATGTAGGCCGGGAAGTGTGGCCCTTCTATCACAGAGCGGAAGTGTTGGAACGAACATGATGAGCGCTCTTAGGAAGATGAATATGGGATTAAGCAAGTTCGTGAGTTACGGAAACAAGGCGGATGTCGATGAGGCAGATCTCCTGGAGATACTTCGCGAGGATCCGACAACTAAAGTCGTGTCCATATATCTTGAGGGAGTTCGTGACGGAAGACGCCTTATGGATGCCATAAAGAGGACTGTTCCTGTGAAACCTGTTGTTGTAATAAAGGTGGGGAGGTCTCAGGTGGGAGAGAGAGCCGTGGCCAGCCATACAGGATCGCTGGCTGGATCCAGCGACATCTACCTCGCGGCTCTCAGACAAGCGGGGGCTATCCTGGTGGAGACCTTCGAACAGCTATTGGATGTGTCCAAGGGATTAAGCATGCAACCTCCCTCTGGAGGGAGGAGGGTCTTCGTTATAACGAATGGAGGAGGATATGGAATCATGGCCGTCGACGAGCTGGAGAGAAGGGGAATAGTTCTGCCAAGGATTCCGGAACCCATTAAAAGAGCTCTGAGGGAGGAGTTTCCCCCATACTACTCGATAGACAATCCCATGGATCTGACAGCTGACTCCACGTCAGACCAGTACAGAAGAGCCATGGAACTCCTGGGATCTTCTGACGAGTGTGACTCCCTCCTAGTGATCCCCCTGCTTGGAATACCGGGCTTCGATCCGATGGAAGTGGCTGAAGTCATGGTGGACTTTAGAAAGCGGTTTAAAAAACCGATCGTTGTTTCCTTTATTTCACACACCAAGGAAACAGATAGAGCAAAGGAGTTCATGGAGAAGAACGACGTACCAGTCTACGAGTCCCCTGAAAGAGCTGCCTTGGTCATACAGAAGCTTGTTGAATATGGAGAAATTCTCAGGAGGATTAAATCATCGCGGAGGTGAAGCCAACATCCTTTACGGCTATCAGAGGAGCCTCCACTGGAACACCGTACTCCATCCACCAGTGATATATCTGCCGCGTATTCCTCCCGAGGCCAATCACGCTCGACATCATTCTCAGGATGTTATCGCTGAGCCGTAGACCTCTAACGGCGCCAACGACCTCTTCATTCTCAACGAAGAGGAGACCATCCCTCACGATCGCTGAGAAGTCTCCCGAAACGTAATCTTGGAATCTTAGATAGGTAGCATTCCTGACTATGAGTCCCTTGCCTATTTCCGATAGTAGATCTTCCTCCGACTCATCTCCTGGAAGGAGAATCGGATTCCATGGCGTTGGATTAATCCATCCAGCGTTTGAGGTGGTCTCCGTCTCCATGGCCTTCGCTGTCAGCCTGTTGTGGAGATATGTCCTAAGTATTCCCCTGTCCACTATGAAGTTCCTTCTCGTCGGAAAGCCCTCCTCGTCAAACGACCGCGAGCCATATCCACCGGGCTTTAGGGGATCATCCACTAAGGTGAAGAACTCAGGAGCTAACCTCTCGTTAAGCTTTCCTCCATAAGGAGACATCTTGGATAGAACTGATAGCGCGCTCGCCAGAGAGCCCATCACTCCGACTATGTTTCCAACAGCGCTGTACCAAAGCAGGGCGTTGTACCTTCCGGGTCCGAGTTTAATGTGCTTTTCTGAGATCTTGGCATCAAGTCCAGCCTCCTCTCCTGCCTTGCTGGGGTTGAGACCGGACAGCCTCCTAGAACAGCTGAAGGAGTGACCGGTAGCCTCCGAATTCCTGATGGCCCTCACATCCAGGTGAACGTTGGATCTTCTCTCACAAACCTTAACGCCGGAGGTCGTGGCCAAGCATTCAGTGAAGGCTTTGCTCCTTACGGATCCAGCAGCTCTTCTGGCGCCCTCGGCCAAGGCTGCGTCTATGGCCACGTGAGCCAGATCGACGAGTTTCTCAGAGGGATCCTCCAGGGAACTGTCGTAGAGATCCGGAATGATGGGATAGTCCATGGGTCCTTCCGGCAATGGCGAATAGACTTCTCTTTCCGGAAGACTTCTCAGAGCTTTCATCGTTCTACCTAGCTGCTTTCTTATGGATCTCAGGTCCTTAGTGCTCATGAAGATTGTCTGTATTCTCCTGTTCCAGATCACCTGGATCCTGAGGCTCACATCGATCCACGTCTTCACCACGTCCACTCTATTATTGGAGAACCTCACCTGACTTCCAGGTCCTTCGGAGAGGAGAACAGCTACCTCATCAGCTCCTAAGCATAGAGCTTCGCTGATCACATCTTCAACAAAACCCAAAGCTTCCTCATATCCCGCCAAGCCCGACACCTCTGAGCCTCAGGGTAGGTCCACCCGTCCAGACGGGGACCCCCTGCATTGGATCTCCCTTACCACAGGTGGCCGCTTGGAACTCCAAATCCCTGCCCACTGCGTCCACACTCGAGTAAAACCTGGGTGTTGTGATTTCCAATACAGGCCTAAGAATCATTGAGTCTATCCTTCCTCCCCTTATCAGGTAGGCCTCGGACCCCACGTATCTCTGATTGTACCTGCGATCGTCTATGTTCCACTCCATGAACCGCTTCATGTAGATCCCCTCGGAGACGCCCTCTATGATCTCACCGGGATCCATGTCACCGGGCGCTATGAATGTGTTCGCCATCCTCACTATCGGTTCACGATTGTAGGCGGAGGCCCTGGCAGAACCATTGCTCACTGTGGAAAATTCTGAGGCAGTTTCTCTGTTGTGAAGAAATTCGTTTATCACTCCATTTTTCATTAAAACCCTCCTTCTAGTTTTAACCCCTTCAAAATCGTAGAGATAGAACCCATAACTCCCCTCAATGGTCGGGTCATCCACGACGCTTATGAGCCCCGTGCCCATGTTGGACCCCAGCATGTCAGGGGTCACAAAGGATTCACCTGCCTGTGCAGCCTCCCTACCGAGTATTCTGTCCGCCTCATAGGGATGACCCACCGACTCGTGTGCAACCAGACCGGAGACATACGGTCCTATGACCACGTCCATCTTGCCCCTCGGGGCAGAAACTCCCTTTTCCAGCCGTTCCTTCATGTTTTTAGATAAGGATCTGACGAGCTCCGGGAGGTTCCACTCGTCTATCAGCTCCAATCCCCCACTGCCTCCCCTGGACTCCATCTCCTGTGTAGAGGAGGAACCGGAGACATGAGTCAAGAACACCTCAAGCTTGACTCTAGTGACCTCTCCAGACGTCTCGGCTCCGTCAGTATTGAGAATCAGGACTTTCTCTCTCGATAGTTTTAAAAATATGTTTCTCGAGGAGATGTCCTCATCGGCCGCTGAGGAGTCTACTTGCCGCAGAACCTCCATCTTTTCCCGAAAGGACGTCGAGAAGGGATCTTTCAATACCCTGGAACTGTAGCTTGCCTTCTCAAAACACTCTTGAGACAAGCAGACATTTTTATCCGACGCTCTCGAGTTCTTAAGAGCTAACTCAACGGCTCTGTCTATTTTAGATGGATCTGCTGTCGAGGCGAATCCCATTCCTGTTGTTAGGATTCTGATGGCGGTTCCTTTAGACTCAGATGACGAGAAAGTCTCCAGTACCCCGTCCCTCATCCAGATGAACTCCTCCTCCGTGAGATGAACCCTCAACTCTCCGTAGTCCACATTAGGCATCTTCTGAAGAGTTCTATGAGCGGAACTCACGAGATCGCTCCAGGACAAAAGACCACCTTTCTCCACCGTTTGAAGGATTAATAAAACGCTTTCCAATGAGGTTCTGTTAACCTATCGTTGGTGAAATAAAAAATATTGAACTCACATCCCGTTTATTGGATACAAACCTTGTTAGCTTAGTTTGGTAAAACTGTATTTGGAAACCCCAAAAAATCCTCGTGGATTTCACATACCCGCTTACGTCAACAATAAGTTAACGAAACTTCCAATAACAAAATTTTTTATTGTGTGAATGGAGGGAGTTTTGATGAACCATGACAGGGCTTTTTGATCGAGTCAAGGCCATAGTCTCAGCGAAGGTAAACAAGTTGTTGGATAAGTATGAGGACCCGAGGGAGCAGCTGGATTACGCCTATGACAAGCTCAATCAGCAGCTCCACAATGTAGATATGGCTCTAGCCAGAGCTATAGCCTCAAGGAAGAAACTTGAGTTCACTAAAAAACGCCTGCAGGAGAGGGTGAAGGATCTTGAGGATAGCGCTAAGAAAGCGATGCAGCTCGGCAGGGAGGATCTAGCCAGAAAGGCTTTAGAGAGGAAGATCGTGTTGGAGAGAGAGCTTGAAAGCATAGACAAGAGGATAGAGGAGATGAAATCCGAGGAGGAAGGTCTTAAGGATGTCAGGGAGAAGCTGAGGTCTCAGGTGGATTTGTTTAGAGCTAAGAAGGAGCAACTCAAGGCGGAATATGAGGCCAGCAAGGCCCAGGTGGAGGTTAAGGAGATGATCTCCGGGCTTGGCGATAGTGTTGCCTCGATTTCAGAGACAATAGAGCGCGCTGAGAGGAAGATAGATGATCTCAAAGCTAGATCCGCAGCCCTTGATGAAGTAGTCGCCGTGGGAGGGGATCTAGACCTCCTCCAGGATGAGGAGAGGGATGAGATAGAGAAGGAGCTCGATAAGATCTCTTTATCTCAGCAAGTTGAGGAGGAGTTTGCCAAGCTCAAGCAAACAGTGAAAGGCTGAAGGAATTCATTTCTTTTCTCGAGGGAGGAACGACCCGTGAGAGCATCGCAGGTATTGCTTTACATAGCATCTGCCATAGCCATTTTTCTGGGCCTTATGTTCTTGATAGCCTCGGTCTATGCTGCTTCAAGAATAGTTGTAGGCCTTGCCTTGCTGCTCGGAGGAGGTCTATGCATTCTCTGGGCTAACAACATAGGAAGAAGCGCTGTCAGGAGAGGAAAGCTTGAGTCCGCTGTCCTAAGTCTGGCAAAGGACAGAGGAGGAAAGCTCACTGCGGCAGAGGTATCGGCTGAGTTGGGGGTTCCAGTGGATGTAGCCAAGCAGGTGTTGGCCTCTTTGGAGAGAGAGGGTCTAGCCTACCTGGACTTCGAGGAGATAGACAAGGAAGGCGTTGAGGTGTACAGGTTTCCGGGAGTGATCAAGGAGAACTGAGGTCTCCCTTTGAAGGGGACTTAGGTGATCCTACTTCCTGGAGGGACTTCCCGATCAACCGTGAGGAGAGCAGGTTTTCCATCCACAACAGCTGCTAGAAGCATCCCCTGAGACCATTCCCCCTTTATCTTCTTGGGTTTCAAGTTGGCCACCACAACTATCTGCTTGCCTATGAGATCCTCTGGGCTGTAGACCTCAGCTATACCTGCTATAAGCTGCCTTCTCTCTGAACCCAGGTCAACCACAAGCCTGAGCAGCTTCTGAGTGCCCTCAACGCGCTCCGCTTTCTTGATCCTGGCAACACGAAGGTCGATCTTTTTAAAGACTTCAAGATCTACGTAGTCCATGGGAGGACCTCCCGCGGTAAGTTAATAAACAGCAGTGGGAGGAGCTATAAAAAGTAACTTCCCGGCGGGGCCCCTCCGGGAAGTCTCCATAGGTGTTCTGAACATGTCGAAGATCTCTATAAGGGTCCTGGGGGCCAACACCGAGGTTGGCAGGAGCGCTATAATGATACAAGCGGGAGACAGGAGAATACTCATGGACTACGGGCTCAAGCTCGTGCCAAAGAAAGAGCCCCTCTATCCAGAGGAAGTTGATGACGTGGACGCTGTTATTCTAAGCCATGCTCATGTCGATCATTCAGGCGCTATCCCCACGCTCTTCAGGAAAAGAGACGATGTACCGATATATGGGGTGGACATAACCGGGGATCTGATGGAGCTCCTCCTTTACGACTCGATAAAGGTGGCGAAGAGAAGGGGGTACCATCTCAGATACGGTCCGAAGGAGGTAAGGAAGGCCCTCGAGAATTACAGATCTATAGAATATAGAGTCCCCTTCAGGATCGGGAACGTGAGGGTCACCGCCTACAATGCAGGCCACATACCTGGTAGCGCTATGTTCAGGCTGGAGTTTGACGGGTTCTCCATCCTTTACACAGGCGACTTTAATCTACGTCGATCGCGCCTGGTGCCACCTGCGGACGTAAACATGCCGAAGGTCGACCTCCTGATAACCGAATCCACTTACGCCTTCCGTGAACACCCTCCAAGGGAGGGCCAAGAGAGGCTTCTTAAGAGGATCGTCCTCGAGACCATGAAGAGGGGGGGTCTCTCTGTCATAGCTGGGTTTGCCATCGGCAGGCTCGCCGAGATATCTCTCGTGCTAAGCGATCTGAACATGAAGTTCTTCCTGGATGGAATGGCCAAGAAGAGTGCCAGGATAACCGAGGAGTATAGAGATAGGGTCCGAAACTTCAGGGAATTCAGGAGGGCCATGGAAGCTACGGTCTTCGTCAAGAACTGGAAGGTGAGGAGAAAGATAGTAAACAAACCCTCAGTCGTTCTAACAACGTCGGGCATGCTGGAGGGTGGCCCCGTCCACTTCTACTTGAAGGAAAAGCATGAGGATGAGAGAAGCTCCATAACGCTTACGGGATATCAGATCGAGGGGACTGAGGGCCGCAAGCTTCTGGAGACCGGAGAGATGACTATAGATGAGGAGAACGTGGAGGTAAACATGAGGGTCAGCCAGCTCAACTTCTCAGCTCACGCGAGTAGGTCCAACCTGCTGGAGCTTATCAAGCTTGTGTCCCCCGACATGGTCGTCCCAGTACACGGAGAGGAGACTGAGAGATTCGCCAAGGAGATCAAAGAGACCTTCGATATAGCTTCTGTATCGTTGGAGGATCCCTACGAGGAGATCAGAATATAGGGCCAGCTCCGGGAGATTCATTCAGCAAGTTCTTATGAGCTTTGTTGCTTCCTGGCCTTTACCTCG
The DNA here is from genome assembly GCA_027491735.1 of Thermoproteota archaeon. GTDB lineage: Archaea > Korarchaeota > Korarchaeia > Korarchaeales > Korarchaeaceae > Methanodesulfokora. The sequence continues at coordinate 14,677 of JAOZGP010000037.1, forward strand.
AAGTCCTTTTTAAGAGAACGTAGAAGAAAGGAGCAGGGATATCTGGCAACTTCTATCCTCCTTCCGGGAAGAGGAGCATATTCCACACCGAAGCACTCCAGATCGTTGAGATCCACGAGATCCTCCTCCACGAGTTTTTTAAATGTATTCAGAGGCATCATTACCTTCTCCCCACTGACAGCGAAGTCCTCTCCATGGAGAGCATGAGTAATTCTCCTCAGGAGGAGCTTGCTACCGCTCAGCTCCACACGAAATACGGTGCCATCCTCGGTCACGTCCTCGTACGACTCAGCCGCCCTCTTAGCCCTTCTCCTCCATCTGGTCCACATCTGGTAGTCCTTCTGGGCCGCTGGGCAGAAGTATCCGTCTATGCCGGTGTTTCTTTCCACGAAGCTCAGCACGTCCTTCGCAGCATCCCTGCTTCCGGAGACAGCCACCTCACTCTCCGGTGAGGGTTTAAGTCCCATATGCAGGAGCTCCTTTCTGTTCATCTCGCTGAACTCGAGTTCGTTTAGATTTAGGAACCTTCCTCCTCCTCTGTCTAGATGAAGAGCCAAATCCTTGAGCCTCCTGATGTAGGGGGACAGGGGTATCGCGGGCATCTCAAAGCCCACACAGAGACCGCTGTCCTGAGCTGCCTCCACAAGGTTCCACACATCATCATCCCAAGAATGGAACCTTATCTCATCCAGGCCCACGTCGGCAAGTTTGCTGAGCTTTTCTTCGTCCATGAGAACCCCGTTAGTGTACATGTGGATGTGGAGCTTTGCTCCGAGCTCCCCCCTGACGATCTTTATGTACCTCAGAACCCTATCGAGTACCAGAGCAGGCTCTCCTCCAGTCACGCTCATCCCCTCAGCATCGATGGCCCTCAGCTCCGCTATCACATCACTCACGTCCTTGACCTCGATCTCGTCAACGAACTGAACGTCCCTGCCTCTCCTCCAAGAAGATATGGTACAGTAGAAGCACGAGCTGTACAGATTGCAGAGCCCTGTGATGAAGACCACAGCTTTCGATCCTCGCCAACAGAGCTCACATCCTCTGCTCCATCCCCTGACACGTAAAGCTCCGAGCTTGAGTTCCTCCAAGTTCCCTCAGCCCACCCCGAACCTACGCCTAACACCCTTGATACGCGTCCTGAACGGGAGTCCCCTGGTCGTGGCTATCACGAAGAGCACAACCAGGAAGATCCACAGGGCCAGCAGCGCTGCCGAGAAGAGCCTCATTTCTATCGGGGTCATGACAGATATCATGTATTTCAGTTTGCTTGTGTTCAGCGAATACCCCTGGTTCGTTCCCTCCTGAGTGTACGTTATCTTCATGACCTCCACAGAGGAGTTGCCCGGTTTGTCGGCTTTGAGAACCAACCTCAGCTCAACGTTGCCCGTCGGATCTATCCTGCTGCATGACAGCTTCACATAGGAGACGTTGCCGTGAGGTGTCCAAGAGGGTGGAGAACACTGAGCCTTCACCGTGGTCGTGAGCGAGGGAGGGAGCATGAGCCTCAGAGAGGAGGATAGCTTGAGGTCCATCTCAAGGTTGTAGGCCGTTCCAGTTCCGGAGTTTGAGACAGAGAAGGACACCGGAAACACAGATCCCACCACGGTGCTGCTTGGAGGTTTCTCATGAAGGATGATGCTCACCGACGGTTTCACTATGGAGATGGTGAGAGGAGTTCCGGAGGACGTTACCACCTTCGTCAGACCTTGAGGATCCTTGTACGTCACTCTAGCTATGCCGAAGCTTGTCATCCCCACTCTAGTGGCCCTTAACTTGTAGGTCAATGAGGCTGAATCCCCAGGGTTCAGTCTGGGCACTGTGGTCGTGGTCTTACCGCTTACAAGCTGAAAGTAGTCCTCTGGGTATGCGTCAGCTATCTGTACCGAGAGCGCCGGTGCAGTTCCGTTGTTCTTAACGGTCACCACCACATCCAAGGTCTGCTGTACCCCAACTATGTTTGCACTAAGGGTCTTCGTGACCACAAGACACGGATAGCCTGGTTTCCTCACTTCTATCGTGTAGGTCCTCGAGGTGTTGTAGACGTTCCCCCTTATGTCCATGTAATCGATCTCCAAGGACACCTGGTATATGGTTCCAGCCGAGCCCTTGGGTACACCCAGAGTGAATTCTATCGTTTGAGTTCTGGCCAGCTTAGGGATCTCAGGTAGGTTTATCGGAAAGCTCTTCCCCGCTATGGTGCTCGGTTGTGTTATCAAGGGAAAGGGTCCTTTAGATGTTTGAGGCTGAACTTTAACGTACAGAGTTCCGTTGAGGGCGGAGTCCTCACCTAGGTTCTTTATGTAGAATCTGAACGTCAGGACGTCCCCGGGGTTCACCAGAAGCCTGGTGGAGGAAGGAGCATAGGTGTATATCCTCAGGTTCGGCGCTCCAAGGTGCTCCTTGTACTTCTCTCCGATGGTTATTGTGAAGCTCTTCGTCTCAGATACCGTCTTATTGGGAGTGTACTTGTAGGTTAGGATTCCAGAGGCATTTCTCACCAGCGTGTAATCTGCCTTGTAGGTCAGGGTCAGAAAGACACCATACTTACCGTAGTACTTACCGCCGGGATCCGCCTTGAAAAAGAACTTCAGGGATTGACTCTCCCCAGAACCCATCGTTCCCAGATCGATGAGGAGAGGGTTCCTTCTTTTTTCGACCGCTGGCGCCACCGAGAGGAGAGATATGTTCCCTCTGCCGTCGAGTCTATTCCAGGAGATGGACACCTTGATGCCTGAGACGTCACCATCACATACGTTCGTCACGTTCACTGGTATCGTGAAAGTGGAGGCAAGTTCGTAGCTCTTGTTCGCTGGGAAGGTGGAACTCACCTTCAAAGCTTGCACTGGCCTTATGATGCAGTCCAGTACATCGAGGTATATATAGGCTTCCCCTTGAGCAGTTTTGTTGAGCCTTATCTTGAAGATGAGCTGAGCACCAGGGGATGAATATCTCGAACAACCGCTGAATATGCTAAGAGTATCTCCTGGATCACGAAGGATTCCGGATATCACGTGCCCATTAGGACATGTGATGTAGAGGCTGACGTATGGGGTGGTGCCTGCTGGGGCGAAGTTTATCGCCCTTATCTTATAGGAACCGAAGGTGAAGACAGTATTGTTAGATATAACAATGCCCTCTATGTTGTATTTCACATCTGCTTGGCCACCAGCGGATATACCCTGCAAGTTTAGCGGAACAAAGATCATCAATGAGAGAAGTAAGAGTAAGATAATACGCAGGGTTCTCATGAATGATCTCCTCTTTTGTACATGTCGACGAAGAAGGAGGAGAGAACCTTTAAATTAGCTTCTAGTCTATAGTCGAACACGGGCCCGTAGCTCAGCATGGACCAGAGCGACGGCCTTCTAAGCCGTAGGTCGCGGGTTCAAGTCCCGCCGGGCCCGTTGTACTCCCCCGAAAGGAACTTACAAAACGTCGTCAAGAAAGCCTATAGTTTTAACGAGAGGATGAATCAGGGCAGGGGGTTGGTAGGAGGTAGTTGACTTTTATACTCTTAGACTCAGACTTCGATAGAATATCAACGAGACCATAACTATACACTGTGGTCAGGGGATGCTGTGATCCAGCCCGAAGGGGGGAGCAGATTGCGCTGCACACGCTCCCCAACCTCTGTAAGGCTTCATGGTGGAAGCCCCCGTCTAAAGACAGGGGGTCACCAGCCCACCCCAACCCCGGAGATCATCTCGATCAAATCCTTCTGTGAGAGCTTTCCTCCTGGATAGGTCACAGGCACTCCTTTCACCTGCTCGAGACTCAGACCTCCCACCCAGACTATGCCCACCCTGTTACCCCTGACCGGATGGACCAGAACCAGATATTCTCTCTTGGAGTCTGTCCCAAGCACGAGGTCGCCAGCCAGCTCCACCAACAGGCGATCAGATACAGCAGCAAGTCCTCTGGAGGAGTTGTATTCAAGTATCACGGTTTTGTTTTTGAAAAAGACTATTACCCTGTTTTCCACCCCCTTCGTGAAGACTATGAAGGAGTCGCCATCCCACTGCCAGCTTAGAGAGGAGGAGATGTTCTCAGGCGTTGCCACCCGAATCATACTGCTGGAGACTTTCCCTCCGGTCAGAAAGGAGAGCTCACCAACTATGCCCTCCACCGACTGGACTAGGGTGTTCCTGTAGTTCGCGCTCAGATTCCCTGAAGGAGGCACTATCACGATCCTGTGACCAGCGGCTGCCTCTGTCCCATGGTCGTTTTGGGCGCTCATATACCTAAAAGTATAAACTAAAGCTAGAGCCAGAGTCAGAAAGACTGCCAGGAGGACCAGATCTCTTCTCCTCAAGGCCAACCTTTTCTCCTCCCTCCGAAGGCTTTTTTCTTCCTAACAAATGGAGATGTCCTCTTGACGGTGCGAGAGCGAATCCTGAGCCTGAGGATCACCAGACCAGCGGCGATCGCCGTGCTAAGGACCATCAGAATTACGGCAAACGTGGATATTACGACCTTTATGTTCACCATGTGTGTGACCTCATATCCCTTCAGGAAGCGTCCCAGATTGTCCTTGTAAGTCATATCTGCACTTATATAGCTTGGAGTGCTCACTGATGGGTAGAAGTCGCTTGCCTTTACCTTGAGAACCACCTCCTTCGACTCCATCTGCTTCAGGTCTCCTATAACGACATGGACCGAGCCGTCAGGCTCCACCGTATATGGATAGCCCTCAACGGATTTTATTGAAAGAGCCTCACCTGGGGAGAATTTGACGGATATGTTCTTAGCCGGTGCGTTGCCTGTGTTTCTTACCTCCCACTTGAGGTTGTACGTGGAGCCCCACTCGAGCTGGAGGCTGCTTGAGCCCATCGAGGTCAGGGATAGCAGAGGCCTGTACACCGTGGCACAAACCACTGCCCTAGTACTCCTCACTCTGCCCAGAGCATCTGTATATGTCAGTATTGTCGTTGAAACGTTGTTCTTTCCTGGCGGTGAGCTCACCGCCCTCACCTCGTAGACGTAGGTCAGCCTCCTTCCTGGCCCAAGTGCTGGGATGTAGAACGCTCCCTTCTCTTTGGTCTCGAGGATCAAAGCAGTTCCGTTTAGAGAGGTTTCTGGGACAAGTTCAAATGTTGGATCGAGCTTCTCTACGATCTTTATTCCAGTAGCAGGAACGTCCCCTACGTTCTCTATGGAGAGGGTCACTGTTGTGGAGGAGTCCAGGTTCAGGGTCTTATCCTTGATCTCGACTGTCACTATCCTCACGTTTGAGTTCCTAACCACCTCGAACGACACGTACTTGGAGTAGAGGAAGGTCTTGCTGTAAGGATCCTTCACAGTCAGCAGGACGTAGGCTGGATGAGGAGCCAGCAGTTTGAGAGGTGTGCTGTAGACCAGATGTATCTGCTTTCCTCCGGCGGGTCCTATGTCGAGAGTAGCTTTGTTCGACTTGTTGAGGGGGGACAGAACCTCAGAACATGTGCTCATCAGCTCCAGCTCTATTGGTTTTGTGTTGAGGTTGTTTTTCACGAGCACACTCAGGACCACCGTGGAGTTCTCGACAGTGACGTTCGTGTATCCCGGAAGCAGACCCCTCTCGAAGGAGACGGATAAGCTAACGGAGGAGGCCCTAAGCCACCACTCGAGGAATGTGAGGGCTGTGCACGTCTCTTGACACCTCATTCCAAGGAAGGGCATTACTCCGTAGAGTGGGAGTCCGTCGCTGTTCCTGCTCCTGGCTATGGTCTCGGCCAGGGGGGACCAGCTCGATAAGATGTCGTAGGTGTCTGTAACTCCGAGAGCGGACAGCTTGATCAACGCCGTTAGGAGAAGGGCTTTCCCGATTAGGGTACTTTCGTACCCCTCCTCCAGTGCCTCCTTGAAGAACTCCGCAGAGCCCTTCAGGACCCTCCCATTGACAGAGTATCCCTGCATTGCTGCCTGAGCCAGAGCTGAGGCTACCTCGGAGTCCTTCATTGGAGAGCCCGACCAGTAGGTCTCGTTCCCGGAGGTCACCGCTGAATTCTGTAGGTACTCAACAGCCCTCCTTATGGAGGAATCCATGCCCGATACATAGTATCCAACCCTCTTCGCCAAGAGGAGGGAGTTGAGCACCCGAGCGGTGTGCAGAGGATTAGGGTTTATTCTGCTGGGGATCGGGGAGTCAGGCTGAGATGCCCATCCTCCACTTCTGTCTTGGAGAGAGATCATCTCTGAGAGAGCCTTCATTATGACATCATCCACATCCTCCTCAAGAACACCAGCTATCCTCCCGTAGACCAGCATCTTTATTGCACTTGAGCTGTAGGTCGTGTCAACACATCTTCCCGAAACGTCGGATGCCCATAAACCGTTCGGAAGCCTCTCCGATATGAGCCATTTCGATATCGACTTCACGCGGAGGGAGAGGTTGCTCCTCTCGCTTGAGGAGAACTTGACGAAGTTCTGATCAGAAAGAGCTTGAGACATTATCAGAGCAGCGTAGAGGTTAGCTTGTTCGTCTGGGACCGCTGTAAAGGCGAATTGTTGATATACATAAATTATCCCTCCCACCCATCCGAAGCTGACCCCACCCCTCTTATAGGGGTAGATATCACCTATGTTCTTGAAGACTGGTACATGAAGAAAGTATAGGGCAGCATCCCTTATCCCTGATGAGAAAGGATCCTCTTGAGCTCCTGATACCCCTTGAACCTCTCCGCAGAGGGAGAGAAGCATTATGATCACCAACAGAACGGCAATTGATGAACCTCCTGATCTCATCAGATCACCCTAAAGCGATCACGAACCTCCGTCATGACCAGAGGAGAGAACTCAGGTGATCATGAGAGGAGAGGATCTACGATAAATATAAAGATCTCGCGGCACAGGGTCGTTCCCCACGAGCTCTGGTGACGAAGAACCTGATTAAAATGGAGAAAGTTTTGCCACCAGCGGGCTGAGTGGTTTGGAGTGCTAGCTAGAAATCGAAGGATCCCTCTGAGGAAAACAAGGAAATAAAAGGAAAATAAAATAAAGGAAAAAAGGAGGAGGGGTTCAGCTGCCCGCCGCTGAGGGCGGTATGGCCACTATGACCGGCGTGAGCGTTGGGACTACCTTGGCCTTGGCCGGCATGGTCGTTGGCATTATGCCGAGCAGTATCACGG
>JAOZGP010000022.1 GCA_027491735.1 Thermoproteota archaeon
TCCTCAGCCACAACAGCGTATCCATCCATGGCTGCCCTGTCAAAGGGAGGGTTATCCACCTCCGACATCACATCCTCCGCCAGAACCCTTCCAACAGCCTCCTCAAGAGGAACCTCCTCAACCTCCAAAGGAGGATTATTTATCTCGTTTAAATAGTTCTCTAATGCCTTCTCCACGGGTACAAATCTGCGAAATCTCAAGCTCAACAGCACCCCTGCACCAGCTGTTCAAGAACTTCGTGAAGGTAAGAAACAGAAAAATAATTAATTTTTAAGGGGAGCTTAGCAGCTTACGTGTTTCCCGAGCCCTTGCGGAGCTCAGTACTCCACGCAACGTGGCCGGGCTTAACTTCCAGGTTCGGAATGGGTCTGGGTGTGTCCCCGGCCACTATGGCCGCTCACTCCCCGCAAAGGCTGCAGCAGGAGCATTAAAAACTTTCACTTATTAACTTGTAACATTTTCCACGAGCCTGAGCAGGTAGAGCACCTTCGAGTTCTCCTCTAACGCCTCCAATCTGATGAGAGCCTCCTCCAACGTCTTACCAACGACTATGACGCCGTGTCTCTCCACGAGGATGGCATTTGATCTCTTGATCCTCTCAGCCACTGCTAGAGCGAACTCCTCACTTCCAAACTTTATATAGGGAATCTTGGAGACTCTCTCCAGCAGAGTAGCACTCTCAGCCGTCATCAGATCATACGGGAGGTTACAAGTAGCTATAACAGTAGAGAAAGTTGGATGAGCGTGAATGATCGCCCTGACATCGTTTCTGTTGGAGTAGATCTCCTTGTGAAGTCTCCACTCAACTGACGGCTTTCCATTTCCCAACAGTACTTCACCGGATGGATCTATCAGGAGGACATCCTCCTCCTTGATCCTACCTTTATGCTTTCCAGATGCTGTTATGAGTATTCCTTCCCTCAACAGCTCACTAATGTTTCCACCAGCAGCCGTAGTCAATCCTCTGTTGTAGATATGTAACATGGCTTCAGAGATCCTCCTTCTCAGAGGGGCAAGTTTTTCCCTGAGATCCATAACAGATCTCGTGATGGGTTTAGCTAAAAGGATTCTTGAAAACCCGTTCTTCAGAGTAGGAGATCTGGAGATCAGAGAAATCCTGAAGAAAGCCTCCTTTAGGCTAAAAATGGAGCCCTCTGTTGTGGAAACATCGTCAAGATCTGTTCTGTTCATTGGCGATACGCATGGAGATGTCCTCTCCTCAATCAAAGCGAGGGAAGTATCTAAATCAATGAAAGTAAATCTCGTTACGTTTCTCGGAGATTATGTGGACAGAGGACCTTATCAGATTGAGAACCTGCTCTTCGTACTGTCTTGGAAGATAGAAGAGCCGGATAAAGTGGTTCTCTTGAGGGGGAATCATGAAAGCTACGAGATGAATTCATACTATGGTTTTATTTCCGTGCTGAGGTCGCGTGGACTGGACTTCAACCCTTTTTCTGAGCTTTACGAGTCTCTTCCAGTGGCCGCAGTAGTCAACGGATCTCTATTGGCTGTACACGGGGGGATTCCGAAAAACAGCGATCTAAATGATCTTTCGAAGGAGGATGCCCTAAAATATGGAAGCCCCACCTTTCAGGTCATGTGGAACGATCCATCGGAGCTTGTGGAGGAATTTGGCCCGAGCACGAGAGGATTTGGAGCATATACCTTCGGTGAGAAAGCTCTTAGGAACTTTCTCAAGCAGAACGGATTGAAAAAATTGGTGAGATCTCATCAGTTTGTCCCTGAAGGGTATAAAGAGATGTTTGGTGGAATTCTGATAAACATCTTTAGCTGTAGATTTTACGGCGGAAGACCAGCAGCTGCCTTGCTGGAGAATGATGAGCTGATGCCAGTTTCCTTGCTCTAGTAGTGATCATACCAATACTGGAGGAGAACAGGTCCGAGCCTCTTCCTCCTGATTTTCTTTCTCACGGGGGCCGCCAGTATGAGTCCTGTGATAAACCCACCTATGTGTGCCCAAACAGCTACTCCTATCGCGGATCCCATGGGCGCTATCAGCAGTTGATATAGGAACCAAAATCCTATGAAGTAGAGAGCTCTTATCTTCGTTAGGAACCACATCCAAAAGGCGAAGACTATGGTATCTATCCTCGCGTCTGGATAGAAGAGCATATAAGCAGCTAAAACCCCGCTTATAGCTCCAGAAGCTCCTATTGCAGGGATTGTTGAGTACGGATTAAAGAGCAGGTGTAGGGCCAGAGCTCCAAGGCCGCATGTGAGGTAGAAGAGCAGATATTTGACCCTTCCGAGCGCAGCCTCCACGTTATCGCCAAAGATGAACAGGTAAAGCATGTTACCTCCTATGTGGAGAAATCCTCCATGTAAGAACATTGAGGTGAACAGCCTGTAGGAGTTCCCTGCGGGATCCTCAAGGAAGAGCCTCGGGATGAAGCCATACTGATAGATGATCTTGTTTCCCAAAACTAGTTCCAGCAGGAAAACCATGAAATTTATAGCAATAATTGCATAGCTCACCATAGGCCGTATCCCGCTGGGATTTTCATCCCTTATAGGAAGCATTCTCTCACCTCGTTAGGCTCAGTCGACTCTCTTCAGGGCACTTATGCCCTCTTGCCGAATAATCATCATCGCCGAGAATAGAAGCATGGGCAGTTTTTAACCTCAATGGTGCGGGAAGTCCTCAGACTTTAGGCCGAAGATGAGAGCACCATAATCTTTATATTTTTAGTTATATAATTTTGGTGAATCAAAAAAATACAAGCTCGGCAAATCGTTGCATGCCACATCCTTATTCCATAAAATCTACCGCAAGAAGACCACCGGTCCTAACCGGTGGATGAATCACAGATGGTTAGGCTAAATGCTCCCGGCTTGCCACCTTGATGCGGGTGACAGGCTCCTCAGCTATATGCCGGGGAGCGG
>JAOZGP010000008.1 GCA_027491735.1 Thermoproteota archaeon
GACGGCGCAGGCACTGACGGATCTGTGTATTGAAGCGAGCCATGGGCCACATGCTCATGGCGGGGCTCTGGTGGTCAAGTCCGGGAGATCTACACATGTCCGCAGGCCTGGCTGGAAGAGGGTCACGAGGGCAAAGCAGCAGGTGCTGGTAATCTACCAGATCGTGGCGGGATGCCTGATGCCTTCGTGCACAGAACCGATGGCCCCCTCGTGATAGATCTTAATTAAGAAATAAAAATTTAAGAGACTACCCCGAACTCGGCACAACCCCTGCCTCGTCAAGAATGAGAGCCAGAGATCTCGAAGCAAGAAGTTCATAGACTGCCAACAGGATCATTCCCACATAGGGTATGGACGCACACACGTAACCGATTATTGATATCACTATATACCAAAGGAGGTAGTCCCCCCACCCTATCCTCCTTATTATCTGGAAGATCTCGCTGAAGGCGAAGATCTTGCTGAACTCGTTGGTTCTTATCATATAGCCTATGGCCACTGTCCCCACCAACATGAATGCGAACAGGAGAATCACTGCTAGAACCGTTTGAATACCGAAGAAAACCAGGAAGATGCTTGAGCCGCTGTAGAGTGGAGGTGTTTTGATGAGCAGAGGTGCCAGCCCTGCGAACATGACCGATAGCGGTATTATGGCGTATATCAAGGAGGCCACAAGCACCTTGAGACCATCAACGAAGAGCTTTCCAAAGTTCTCTAGCTTAGGAGGGGCCTCTATCTTCCTTCCCCTTCGTACTATGTCTGCATAGTATCCCAGAGCAACGAGATCAGCTACCGGTATTATCCAAAAGACTATAAGCAGGATCAGGTTACCCAGATCATCGAAGGCCTTGCTCATGAAGGAGAAGGACTCATTGAGATTACCGGAGAGGTTCATGACAGCACCCCACTTTTTCTCCACCTGTAGAAGGACAACCTCGTGTTATATATTAAAAGCTTTGCTGAGGAAATAACCTATGTTATTTTTTAGTAATTATTCCAGCCAATTTTTATATTCTTTGAATCCTCTGGACCCATATGTCCCGCCTCATCGCTGTATGTGCCATAATCCTAACGATCTCAGCTCTGATAGTGATTATGAACTTCATGAGAAAGCCTCGCATCAAAATGTTGGAGCTTAGAGATGTTAAATGGGATGGAAAAGGTGGTTGGTGCGGTTCTGGTAGCAGAAGCTTTGCGATGGAGAGCAGGACCCTCTCATGTGACAGGACAAGATGTGTGTTCCTCATCAGGGTATGGATCTTCATCCCATCAACATCTAAGGGAGATATGGACATAGACATAAGGGTTGGAGAGCAGGTCAAGAGCTTCCATATGTACAAGAAGGGAATGTACCTGGAGACGAAGCCCATCCTGGTCGTGGCACCTCCTGAAACACCGGTCTCAGTGGAAAAGAGCGATATCAGGATCTCCATCCCGAGATGTCTGAAGGTGAGGGCGCAGCGTCCGCCGACCCACATCTTTCTGATGGGAAACATCAGCGAGGAGTGGAAGACTGTGAGGCTCGATCATCTGAGCCTGAGCTACCTCATCGTGAGCGGGGAACCTGTGGCCCTGATAAAGCCATCCTCCAGTGTTAAAATTGAGTTCTCGGGAGACTGGGGAAGCTATGAGGTGAACGCTCCCGGAGAGGTCATAACCCTTGTGTCTCTACCTGGAAGCTTCACTGCCATGTGCCAAGGCCAGGAGATCATCAGAGGTGGTTGACCGTCTCCATAATTGTTGACGACCCCCCTGTTGAACAGGATAAAAAGATCCGTGGTTTTCGTGATATCCGACATAGTCTACGCCAGGATACCAGGCCTCATGGTGTACGGAAGCACTAAAGCAGCTCTCAGCTACTTTGCAGACTCACTTAAGGCCGAGACTCATTTAAGGGTCTGTAAAGTCTATCTTCCGTTCGTGAGAACGAGTTTTGGGATCACCCAGCTTCCAAGAAGTTGAACCAGATCTGGTCGCTCTGAAGGCCTCCTTGGAGGACGCCGATGCCGTGGTGAAGTGCGTCGAGAGAAGAGATGGAAGCACACAAGTTCCCTTCTGGTTCTCACTAGCAAGAGTTTTCTGCGGTGTCCATAGGCCCATACTCAAACCGAGGAGAAGAGCACAGCTCAGAGGACTTTCACCTTCTGAGGATGTCATTGGAGAGGCTCGTTGAGTGCGTGCTTCGAAGCCAAGAAATAGGAAAAGGAGGTTCACAAGGAATGCTCCCCTCAACCCTTGAGGTACTTCTCCTCAAGATATCTCATGAAGGGACCAGGATTGATCTCCTCTCCAAAGCTCCTCATGAGCAGCTCCTTTGGGGCGTAGGTGGACCCCCATTTGTGGATCTTCTCCCTGAGATATCTCCTTACCTCGTTGAAATCCAGTTTGTTCACCTTATCATGTAGATCCGGCATGTCCTTGAGCATGTGGTGCCTTATCTGAGCGGAGACAACGTTTCCTATAGTGTATGTCGGGAAGTACCCTATGCTCCCCATGCTCCAGTGTATGTCCTGAAGAACCCCGTCCCTGTAGCTCTTCGGTCTGATACCGAGAAGCTCGTCCATCAGGTCGTCCCACACTGCTGGGAGCTCGCCCATCTTCACGTCACCCTCTATCATCCTGAGCTCCAACCTGAACCTCACCAGGATGTGGAGGTTGTAGGTCACCTCATCGGCCTCAGTCCTTATGAGGCTTGGCTTGACTGAGTTGAAGTACAGATACAGGTCGTCAGGGCTCCTCTCTTTCAGAAAGCTGAGATTCTCAACTAAAGTCTTATATATTCCATTGACAAATGGTTTGGAGCGGCCTATCATGTTCTCCCAGAACCTGGACTGGCTCTCGTGAATCCCCAGGCTGACACCATTGGCTAGAGGGGTAGCCATCAGCCCTTCATCGATCTGAAGCTCGTAGAGAGCGTGACCAAATTCATGGATCGCTCCGAAGAGACTCCTCTTGAAATCAAAGCCCTCATATCTTGTGGTTATCCTTACATCTCTGATCCCCATGTGTGTGGTGAAGGGATGCGATGATATGTCCAGCCTGGCTCTAGCGCCCAGCGGATAGCCGAAGATCTCTAGAATTCTCATGTTGAGTCTTTTCATCGATTCCACATCGTATCGGACATTCTCCAACTCGTGTTCACGTGGAAACCTGCTTTCCTCCAGAACCCTGGAGAGTACCTTTCTCACTCCAGACTCCAGCACCGAGAAGATCTTCTCGACATCATCGGTAGTTAATCCCTCCTCATAGAGGTCGAGGAGGGCATCGTATGGGTGCTTCTCATAACCTAGGTACTCAGCTACCTTCTTCTCGAGCTCAACAATCTTCTCCAGGTAAGGCTCAAACCTTTCGTAGTCGTCCTTATACTTGGCCTCCCTCCATGCAATCCTAGCTTCTTGAGTGATCCTGGTTAGCTCTTGAACTAGGTCAGGAGGCAGAGCCCTGGCTATCCTGATCTCCCTTCTGAGAACTCTCACCAAGCCCTTTTCGTAGTCGTTGAGGTTCTCCTTACTGGCTTCATCCAAGAGCTTCGAGAGCTCCCCATCAAGCAAGAGCTTCTGCCTAAGAACAGCTATCTCCGAGGCGGCAATTCCCCTCTCGGAAACCCCCTCCTTTGGCATGTTCACCTCAAGATCCCATCCCATGAGGCTGGAGGCATGATCAAGCGACCATATTGTTCTAGCCTTCTTCAAGACCTCCTTTATCTTCTTGTTGGAGAACAACGTGACCTCACCGAGCGGTGAGGTGGTGGAAAAATAATACACTTTCTCCGCAGACGCGATCGAACTTGGGTTCGAAGGTCTAGAGGCGGGTGAATGCAGGTCAACCTCTTAGACTGTTCTGGTTCTCTGCTACTTTTATAGCTTTTGAGACTTTTGTAGCGGAGAGCCTTCTCATCTCAGCACTCATCGAAGCGACTCTTCAGCAGCAGACCAAGTGCTGTAGATCTTATCCTTGAGCGTTAACGTGAACATTCCCACAGTTGACCTCCTCCCCGCACTGAAGTGCGAGGATTCCTAACGGTTGCGTATATCCTCAGCCCCTTGCCAAGGATATACGTGGGGTGGGCCAGCACCCCGTTAAACCAACCTGCCCGCAAGGAGCAG